>CAYQWU010000061.1:0-267 GCA_964421335.1 uncultured Candidatus Peribacteria bacterium | reverse complement strand
AGATTATTCGGATGTAATGATCACGAAAAAGGTTTTGTGAGGAGACTTATGGTGTGAGGATGAATAAGTGAGGTGGTAATAGAAAATCCTCCTACATTTTTCCCAACAGAAGGCAAGTTCGACCGCTTGTCTCTCCATGTTTTTAAAAAAAATATCTAAACTTTCCTGATTTCCAATATCCATCTCTCCTTCCCAGCGAGTTCATAGGTGAGGATTTTCTTCATTGTAAAACCGCGATTTTGGGCGAGTTGCAGACCATCGGTCCAT
>CAYQWU010000060.1:0-5042 GCA_964421335.1 uncultured Candidatus Peribacteria bacterium | reverse complement strand
ACGAACAAGAAGACTTCCTCCGTCGATGCCATGCAGGCTATCTCTCAGCAATTGAATTTCTGAAATCAAAAGGCAGAAATATCGTCGTCATCGACGGAGAGGGGAGCGTGGAAGAGGTGGCAGGAAGAGTCAAAGAATTATTTAAAAACTAAAAAACACCCGTAAGGGTGTTTTTAAAAAAATTATACAGCAGAATGCCTAATTAAGTTGGTACTGATGAAAACTGTTTCTCCATCAGAAGTTTTGTTCTTCTAGGAGCTCTAGGAGTCCCTCGAGATTGTGTATTTCTATGTGATTGTCACACATGAAAGAGCTCCTGTGCGTGCTATATTCTGTGATACGACACAACTCGAACCATCGACCAAAAATCACATCAATTGTTTCGAGAGGGATTTTCTTCCCGACAGCTATTCTGAGATAGGTTCGGTAGTATCCCGATACTTCTCGTGAGAGATTCTCTGGTGTGAGGAGACACGAATCGGGTAAGAGTTCTGAGCAAATATCTCTCCAAGAGAGGGACATGTTGTGAACATTTTCTTCATTTTGGAGTGTACCGAAATCGCGGTATCTCCCTGCCATACCGATACCTCCGAAGAGTGCATGGACTTGTCTGCGGGGATTATTGATGACATCTTTCACATCGTCGCAGAAAAAGACGAGATCTTCATCTGACTCGCGAGAGTACATGAAAATCCTATTCGCAAGGTCGACCTCTTCTGATATCTTCATATTTGCGTCAAATCAATCAACAGCTGCATATGCCTCGGCAGTATATGAAAATGGTCCATTGGTTGTTTGTTTGCCCTTGAATTGTCTCAGGAGATACACAGCAAATGTCTGCATCACATGGAGCAGTGGGAAAGATTCCAGCAACTGAGGTGGGAGTCTCGTTTCACCACGGTGTGCGACAATCGTGGTATCAGCAAATATTCCGAGGGTTCGTGACAAGAGCAGAGGGTTGAGCGCTTCGACATCAGCTCCTGCTGTGCGGAGGATGAGTCGAGATTTTTCTTCATCTGTTATATCTCGATTGAGATTCCTGAGGATTGTAGCGTCTGCGATATCCTTGAAGATGAGTCACATCACAGCCTTATCAGGAAAATCATACACAACCTCGGCAGTATTGATATGATACTCCGGATAGTCAGCACAGAATTCTTCTATCACCTCGAGCATCACGATATCTCTGACAGAATTCCGATGCGGACTATTGATGAGAATATTCACTTCAAACAATTCTGGATCGAGTGGTGATCCATCGGGTGTCAACTGGTGAAGCGTATAATTCTCGAGCGTATTTCTGAGGAGTGATGATTCTCTGTAAGCGGGTATGCACACAGATATGCGACATGATGGATGCATGTCTCACAGGCTCTCAGCGATAGTCTGTACTCTCTCCATTCTGGACTCGTCCTGGAGTATACTCTCTCTATACTTCTCTTGTTCGAGAAGGGATGTTATTGGCGATAATGATTGCATGATGAGCCTGCATTGTCTGCCATTATTTTCAAAGTCAACTATATGCCCCTTTTTTATTTTTTATTTTGCCAAAATGCATCGGCTTCTCCCTCGAGTTTCAAGAGTCTCGTATAGTAGTCTGGGAATTCTTTGAGGTGAGCCCAGGCGATTTTTCCTGTCAGGAGTGGATCATTGCCTGTCACATTTGTTTCAGGATACTTCGTGCCATGTTCGAGCTCGACATTCATACCCAGAGTAAATTCTTCGAGAGATATTTCATTCCAGTGGATTGCGAGAGTATTCCCGATATTTTGAGCTTCTTGTTGTGTTATTTTTTGCATAGTATTATTTTTTCTTTGGTAAACCCCAGCTCCATTTTGGTTTTTCTCAGGTGCGGTAGCAGACACGGATGAGAGCTATCGTGAGGAGCGTGATAGGCAGAATAAAAGTAAACATTATTTCCCGAGGTGGAGAATTCTCATCGATGGTCAGCGAAAATGCTACAAGGAGAGCAACATAGACGGCTATGACGAGCCATCCCTGCCATGTGACAGGCGTCCATCCCCAACCATAGAGTTTTCTCTTGAACCAAAGCTTTTGTGGATTATCGCGGAGGTAGGAGAGATATTTTTGGAACATATTTTGGATTAGTTATCACCATTGTAGTGTTTTTATCAGCCTGTACAGGCTGTGTGGGAATTATTTCTATATTTGACATAAGTGTTTTATGTGTAAAATACTTAGTAAATAATAAAAATATGGGAGCAACTATAGGTTATCTCTGACCCGAATGACAGACATACGGCTGGCTGGTAGCTCAGGGTATGCTGGAGGGTCTTGGTATCGATGCCACATTGGTTCCAGAGAAAGATCAGACCGCTATGCTCGAAACGGTTCTTCGATGAACATCTCATCTGACAGCATGTATCGTTGCTTACAGCAATAATCTCTGAGCTTATTGAGTGACGGGGGTGTTTGATAAAATGGTCCATCATATACGGATGCTGTGAAAAAATAAAATGACCCCAGAGCGACTCATAGCCATCGGGCGTACGAGTATTGAGCAATGTCTCATTGGGCGAGAAGATACAGATATTACTGCTATCAGAACTATCCATGCCCATCCTCAAGCGGCCAATCAAGTCACTAAATGGAAACAAGAACATGCCAAGCAAGCAGAAGTGAAGTCCGCTGATTCAAATGGTGCTGCTATCAATCTCGCCATAGAAGCAAATGATCCAAAAGTCGTGGCTATAGGTCCTGCATTTGGTGTTCGAGAGGGTGCTCGTGTTCTTCTCCAATGAATAGATAATCACCAGGGCAGTGTGACCAATTTTGCAATGGTGCAGAATAGAAAACAAGAGCCTCTTGAATTCCAGAATACAACACAAAAACAGTGAACTATTCTTGTTGCAAAATCTGGTCCCGATATTGCAAAATCTCTCCTAGCATTGAGTGCGTTGGTGAGTTTACATGGACTCGATATCGAGTGAATACGACTCCGAAATTCCGTTTACAGTGGTCGACCAATACAACTCGCTGAGGTCTATTCTGAGAGCCGGGAGAAACTCACCGCGCTGATAGCTGATATGGCTGCGAATCTACCAGATTTGGAAGTCGTGGTAAGAGGAGGATGAAAAACTGCTACTGTTTCATTAGTTGATGCATTTGAAGAAATGGATTATCTCTGACCCTGTCCAATAGTTGAGACTCAAGGTAGAGTCTAATATATTTATTTTTTATTTCCCACACTCCTCACACCCGCACCACTTCGCCAGGGGAGTCTCGGAGCATTTACATTTTTTCGCCATACAAATATATCGTCCGAATAATACGATAGCATGATGCATCGTGCGTTTCTGGTCTTCGCTCAAGAGCTTTTCTAGTTTTTTATCCGTCTCTTCTGGCGTCTTCGTTTTTACAATTCACATCCGATTCATTACACGGTGAATATGCGTATCGACACCGATAAAGGGCATATCATAGAGATGAGAGAGGACGACTTTGGCGGTCTTCACGCCGACTCATGGCAGCGTGCGGATGGTTTCGAGAGTATGAGGAATTTTTCAGCCGTGTTCGTGCACGAGTTTTTCTGCTGTTTGAAAAAGGTGCTTTGTCTTCACGCGATAATAGTTCACGCCTCGGAGCATGAGTTCGACTTTCTCGGGTTCGAGCTTCAGGAGGTCCGCTGGAGTTTTCACGAGTTCGAAGAGTCTCTTTGTGGCCTTATTCACTCATTTATCTGTCATCTGAGCGGAGAGCATCACGGCCATGAGGAGCTGAAATGGCGTCTCGAAATCCAGCTCAATCAATTTCGTGGGATAGAGTGCAAATATGCCCTGGAGTATTTCATCACGCTCGAATTTCGTTCGGAGTTTCATAGAGATAGTGTAATCAGTCTTTACTTTTTCACCATATCTTCACTGAAAAACTTTGCAAAAGCTTATTAGGTTATAGTATGATGGAGTTATGAAAAAAGTGGTGAAAAAATTTTTCTCGCCAGAAAAGTGGTGGGAGTTTGCTCTTCTTGGGGTATTTTTTTTGTGAGTCGTTCACACGGTTATATTTTTCTGGCACCAATTTCTCGTCTACCGCTACGATGTCCTTCATGAAGAAGCGACAGGGGAGGGGACACTTGTCACTATGCCAGTAGATTTTCAAAAGATGCAGAGTGTTGCAGGAAAGAGAGCATTTCTCACGAGACCTGATACACTTTTCCATGAAGCAATAGCGCTCCAGTCAGGTGTTCGTTCATTGATTGGTCAATATCGCAATGATTTTTATCGGATGAGAGAGACGATTGCATCCAACATCCATTCTCTCCGTACGATTGCGGAACTCGGTGGTGAGATAGTATTTCCAGAGCGCGAGGAGATCATTCACCGTGCGAACTATCTCGAAGGGAAACTCACGATGAATAAAGGCGAGCGAGAAGAATCCCTGGAAGAACTCGTGAAACTCTCAACAGAGTATGTAGAGAAAGCCACTGCAGACCTCGAAAGAACGAAAAAATCACTCGTCCTCCAAGATATCACTTCCCTCAAACACGAGATCACTTTTCTCGATTCTATTTATCGAGTGAGTACGAGCACGACGCTCATCTTCGATGTAAAAGTTTTTAACAAACTCTACCAGGAATCATTTGCAGAGGACAAATTAACACAAAAAGCCGATGACCTCAGAGCCGCATGGACAACCCTCTCAAATCTCCTCGACCCTTATCGTATAGAGTCACGAGAGATACGGAAAATAGCCCGAGAGAAGAGGGCTGATATCGTCGCCGAGGAAGCAAAAAAATGGATTGAGAAAAAACCACCAGAAGTACCATTCCCTGATATTTTTGACCAAATATTTGTCTCCCTCAAAGAGCAGATGATGTATGTCTATGAAGATGGTGACCTCATCATGTCAACTGCTATCACGAGTGGACGACAAAATTTTGAAACTGTTCGATGAACATTTAAAATCTATACGAAACAACGCAATAAACTCATGAAGTCTCCATTTCCTGATGAAGAGTATGAGTTATGGGTGGAGTATTGGATGGGGTTCTACTGAGCGTATGGTATACATGATACATGTAA
>CAYQWU010000059.1:2933-5200 GCA_964421335.1 uncultured Candidatus Peribacteria bacterium | reverse complement strand
CAGGCTGTATTGATACCTGAGATGAAAAAAAACGCGCCAAATCAAAGCCTTTTGGGACGATTTTTCGAACTTCAGGATGGATGAAGCACAGAAAGGCCGACATATGCCGTCCGTATTGTTCAATCGTCCGCGGACTCATACCACGAGTGATAGTCAGATACATCAGAAATTTTTGAACAGCTTCAAAGAGAGACATAAATATATTATAGAGGGGATAATAATTCCTCCAAATCTATTTTCACATAATGTATGTTATGTGCATGGAATATGCCTACTTGTGACAAAGTATAAAAACTAGGCTGCTGCTGGGTGTTCTTCATCAATGTGCCTGTAGATTCTTAGCGGGGTTGATTCTTTTTTCTGAGTATCACCAATAATATTTCTAATTTCTTGTCGTATAGATTCTGCGACTTCATATAACTCATTACGGAGAATTGGAATATTTGTAAGAGATGTTCGATCATCAGGATTATATCAGTATTTTTCCAGTATTTGTCTGACTTTATCTGCATATGGATGCTGTAATTCATAGAGATTTGTGAGTTGCCATGCGATATGGTCAAACATTCTGCCTGTAGCCACAGGATTATCTTTTTTTAATATCATCTCACCCAGATTTCCTATAACTGCCTCTACCGGATAACTATCGTGTCCTGGAGTCTTGGAAAAAAGATGTTGCATATGCCAGAAAGGTTAAAGAAATACTCAAACCCTGCCCTGCCATTGATACAATAATAGCGTATATGCGAGACCGAAACTGTCAAATATATTTTAGTAGTGTTCTGGATTTTCTAGCTGCAATAATGCCATCTGAATTGCCTGAATAGAATAGTCGATACGAGAAATTCTATTTTTGGTTAAAACGCCTATCATACCCTGTCATTCTCGGAAACTTCTGTCCTCCGAAAAACCCATCTCAACAGCTATCTCTGAAATTTCTTTTTTGTGTTGCAAAATACTCTCAATCATCTTTTTTGGATACTCAAAACACGATGAAAAACCTATATGGAAATTGGTACCATCATAAATAGCACAACAAGTCGTGTCGAGATAGCCTGATTTTGTATGTGGAACACCAAAAATACCAGATTCTAAGCCAAATGACAATGCATATTCTCCTAATTTATAGGCTCATTCGGCTCTATTCTTTGCTCCAGAAACTATCTGCTCGAGTCATATGGGCTGATCAGGAACCAGGGATGGTACATTGTGTGGTACGATAACAGCATCTTTGAGTATTGAATATTCGAGACAAGTTTTCTCGAGTGCAGCGATTTTTCCGGCATTCTGAGTGCCTATAGATATTTGTATCATGGTGATGAGTATATATGGTTCTATTCAGAGGTCAAAGCTTCCAAAGAATAAGTATTTGTACTCCCATAAAAACTCTTATAATCCGCTCATGAATATTCTCAGAAATCTCCTTTTCTCTTTTGAAGGAAAAATAGGTCGTGCAGATTTTATCTACGGTATCACATATGTCGTACTCCTCTTCCTCGTCTCTGTCGATACTTTCGTACATCCGAGCTCTGTTTTCCTCATAGGTGGTGGCGTAGATTTGGTACAGATTCTCATCTATTGAGCTTCACTGGTGTGACTTGCATTCTTCATATGGAGTTACATGGCGGTGACTTGGAAGCGATCCAGAGCACTCAATATAGAGATTCGATGGACACTCCTCGGAATAGTATTCCCCCCTCTCCTCCTCGTCGGACTCATGCAGGATAGCGAAAAATACGAATATCACGGGGGGCTCTCTCCCGTTGATCAGGCATTTTTCTATATCCTCATCACAATCATCCTCGTCTGCCTCTTCACCCTCTATGATATCAATACTGCTCTACGATTTATCCTCTTTATTGGAGCTGTTGTGGCTATTTTTTCTGTCTATTTTTTCTGGAAAGATAAGCATCCATACCGACATCTTCCAAAAATAAAATACACATGAATTGACGCGTGGATAGACCTCTGTTTTGTCTTAATAATCGTCTTTTTTATTCGTTCGTACATCCTCTCACCTTTTCAAATTATTGGCCCTTCTATGGAGTCCACATTTCACGGAGGAGCTATCACCTACACAGCAAAATGACAACAATATAGTGATGGAGAATTCATACTAGTGGACAAGATGACCTACAGGCTCTCCCTTCCAGACAGGGGCGATGTTGTCGTATTTACTCCTGGGATAGGTCCAGAAAAACGATTCCTCATAAAGAGAGTCATAGGAATCCCTGGAGATACAGTAAAGATAGAAAACGGTTATGTAT
>CAYQWU010000059.1:0-2833 GCA_964421335.1 uncultured Candidatus Peribacteria bacterium | reverse complement strand
AAGAGAGTCATAGGAATCCCTGGAGATACAGTAAAGATAGAAAACGGTTATGTATTCTTGGCAACGAGAGAAAATCCAGAAAAGTTTATCCAACTCGATGAATCTGATTACCTAGAGGAGAAATATGGCTACACCTGTCTCACCTATAACAGTGCATGATGTGCAAAAGAAAGCCAACAATTCCCTGTTCCAGCTGGCACATATTTCCTCATGGGTGATAACAGGCCACAGTCTCTCGATGCTCGAAAATGTTTCAGTAATAGTGGTTGTAATGGCGAATACAGTCTCGCCCAGTATGTTCCCATCTCTCGTATTCAGGGACGAGTAGCGTACTCTCTTGGACACTTTGATATATTTTCCCAGATTCTGCCATATCCAAAAATTGGAACTCTCAAATCAGTCATTCCTTACCGAGGTCTCAGCATCCAAAACACTCATCAGTATACTGAGCTCTCACAATAAAATATATGATTCGCTTTCTCCGAATTACCTTCTCGATTTTACTCATCACGGCGATACTCTGTGCACTCTTATTTATCCGTCCTTACCGAGTGAGTGGCGACTCCATGTCTCCCTATCTAGAAGCCGGAAATATGGTCATCATTGATAGAATTTCTCACAAGATATCACCACTTCGCAGGTGAGAAATAATAGTCTATAGAGAGTCAGCAGAAAGTATAAAAATCAAAAGAGTTCTCTGACTCCCCGATGAAACTATTACGATAGCCGAATGAAATGTCTGGCACAGCCGCAGCTGAACTGAACCAGTATTGGCTGAGGAGAGATACCTCGGTGAACATGTGCGTACTTGCGTGCCTGGGGCTTGTACAGAACTGGCATCTCATGAGTATCAGGTTCCCCAAAATCACTATTTCGTCCTCTGAGATAATCGCCTCAATTCACGAGATTCTCGTGGATGCACAGATGTAGCCGATTGTACAGATAAAAAACCACTCTACATACCTCATGAGGAAGTCCTGTGAAGAGTTTTATTTTCTTGGTAGTATGTTTTATAGAGTCAATAAACCGCTCGGGATCAGCAGCAATCTCGTCTCAAAAATACTGAAACGCGTATTAAATGTGCCAAAAATAGGCTTTGCAGGAACCCTGGATCCTCTCGCGACAGGTCTCATGATAGTGGGAACCCACTGATCCCCCCGACTCTTCCCTCTCCTCGATACACTCCCGAAAACCTACAAAACAAGCATCAGGCTCGACGGGACGACGCCTTCGTATGATCTCGAGCACCCAGTAGAGATGCTAAAAATAGATCAGAAAACAATTGATACTCTCACTAGAGAAGTTATCGAATGAGTTATTCAGAAAAATTTCACAGGAGATATCCTCCAATCCCCTCCCATGTATAGTGCTGTCTGGATAGATGGGCAGAGAGCCTATGAACTGGCTAGAAAATGAGAGGAGAAAAGAGTGATCGAGCCCAAAAAAAGAACTGTTTATGCTTTTACTATTATTTCCTATTCTTGGCCCCTCCTTGTCTGTGAGATACAGGTCTCTCACGGTACCTACATCCGCTCGATTGCACGAGATCTATGAGAAATACTCTGAACCGGAGGCTATATCGAAAAGCTCGAGAGAATTGCCATCTGACATATCACTCTTGATGGCGATAATTGGATGCAGCATAATGATATCTCCTACGCCACTCTGACACATGAGGAGCTCTTCCCAGCAATACCAGTACTAGAATTATCACCAGAAGACAAGAGCCATCTCAGGAGAGGGAGCACGCCAATAAAAACCGATGAAAAAAATGGTAATTATTTCATTATTTACGAAGATGGGGTCTACGGGTTGCTAGAAGTAAAAGATGGACTCTTATTTCCGATAAAAAACGCAGTCTAAGACTACCAGTTATTCAGAACTGCCTGAGCGTCGTCTTTTTTATTAGAAGCATCTGCTGCTTCCTTTGTTGCGATTTCTTCTTTCTTCTTTTTCATCTCATATCCTTGCCATTCTGCGATGTGTTTCTGATTGAGGGAGTCTATCTCTGTTTGGTATTTTTTCTCGAGGTCATCGAGTTTTTTTCGCTCAGTTTCGAGGATATCTGTGAGTCGCTGAACCTGATCCGCATTCATCGAAGGGAGAATATCGAACCAGTATTGTCGCTCACTATCATCCATAGATTCAGTAGCGAGGAGCAATTCTATGAGCCTCGGATACTTCGTCTGCACCTCGTCGAGAAGTGTAAATGTGGTACTGCCTTTTTGAATTGTAGCCATAGTTTTGTGGATTCTACTTATACTCTACCATGAATTCTCTTGTTTTGCAAATATTTATTTGATTTACACGAGAAAAATCCTCCCTATAATAGGGATAATACTATGTCGTCAATACAAATAGGAGCACTTATCTACTTTACAGTGATTGCCATCGGTGCATGGATATTTTTTGCAGTGATTTTTCTCCAATTAAAACGATTTATGGATATGAGTTGTCATGTCCCGACTGTGGCAAAAATCCTGACCATTACACTCATTGCTCTGACAATTCTGGGGTATGTTGTTATATTCTCCCCTTCCCTACTTGAGGGGCTCCAAAATAGTGAACCATCTGCGCCAGCAAAAACAAGCTGATATTTCGATACATACTAACGATGAACCCCTTTGAATCAGCGTATTCCCGACTCAATACTGCCCAGAAACTCGCTGTAGACACGATTTACGGCCCTGTAGCTGTCATCGCATGACCATGAACTGGTAAAACGCAGCTCCTGACCCTGAGAATCGCAAATATCCTCCAGAAAACAGACATTTCTCCCCGAAATATACTCGCACTCACCTACACAGAAGCAGGTTCTTTTGCCATGAGAGAG
>CAYQWU010000058.1:0-5238 GCA_964421335.1 uncultured Candidatus Peribacteria bacterium | reverse complement strand
GATAATCAACTATCTGTGTGGGATGGACTTCAAATTTTTTCACAGCTTCTTCCTCGTCATAGAGTCGGTCTTTCATCGCGTCGTAGACGAAAACATGCCCGCCAATAAATTGAAATAAATCCTTATCAGATGAGACGATGAGTACTCTCTCCATATCATCTCGATGTTTCACAGCGAGTGTTCCCATGATATCGTCTGCTTCGTATCCTGGTACAGCGATACGCGGGATTCAGAGGAGGTCTGTCACTTCAAAAATCGCATCCATCTGGCTCGCTAGGTCATCAGGCATGCCATCTCTCTGCGCTTTGTATGATGCATCTGCTTCACTGCGAAATGTCCCACCACCACTATCAAAAGTCATAATCACATATTCCTCATCCATTTTCATGATTTGCATAAGCGCCTTTGTGTATCCGAAGAGGGCATTTACTGGTTTCCCATCACGCGTATGAAATGGTGGTACTGCATAGAATACGCGGAATATCAGGTTAAATCAGTCGATTATAATGAGTTCTTTCTTCATGTGTCTATACTAATCATATTTTCACACTTACAAAATCTCTCTCACCGACATTGCAAAAATACACTTCCACACTATGATATTTGTATGTTTACTTTCCTTTTTCGAAAGAAAAAAAATTCAGTGACAGATGTATTTCGCAACTATCTCCCCCAGATGGTCTATGGTGCTGTCGATGGCACAGTGACGACCTTTGCCGTTGTAGCTGGTGCTACAGGCTGAGATCTCTCGAGTAAAATCATCATCATCCTCGGTCTCGCGAATCTCTTCGCTGATGGAGCATCGATGTCTATCAGTGCCTATCTCTCTGCAAAATCAGAAAAAATGGGTAAAAAAACACCCCTCTCTATCGCACTCTGGACGCTTGTTGCGTTTATCATTGTCGGATTTATCCCTCTTATTCCATATGTATTTGATGTGGGGAGTTTCCGTCTTTCATGTATCATGACAGGTATAGCATTCTTCGGCATTGGTGCTCTGAAGGGCTATGTAGCAAAGCATGGTTGGCTCTTCTCTGCTGTTCAGACCCTCACACTTGGTACTGTCGCTGCCCTAATTGCCTATTATGTTGGTGTATGACTCGCGGGGATATAGATTATTGACAAATTATTATTTAGACTAACATTATTTAATATATCCTAAATATAAATTTATGTTAATTGTTAAATGAATGGGTAGACTCCGTGAATCTTCTTCTAAACGAGATGAACTCTCGGCACTTATTCGTAGAATTGATAGCAGTAATGCTGGACTCTGATATGTTATTTTTTCTCGTACTCAAGACTATAAGGACAGTGATTTTCAAGAGTTAATTTTGTCACTTGAGAGACTTTTTCGACAATGAAATCATCACGATTTATATTTACATCCTATTCTCTGACCTGCTATGGCAGATCCTACTGATAGATCAATTATACTTTCAGTCAGATCAAAATTGCTTGACCGACAGAGAGCGGTCATGAGTCATGAAATGGCACAACTACGATCAGAAGTGAAGAGAAGAGCATTCTCTGTTGGATCCATGATTGGAATCTCGGCAATAGTTGGCGCTGCAGGAATTTCTCTCGGTCAATATATATCTGAAGAACCTGTTAAAACTGATAATGTACCAGCTCAAGAAGAATGACTTACCGACAAGCAAGTAGAGATTTTGAGAGAACAAAGACAGAAATTTATTCAACAAAATCAGCAGTTAGAGTGATCTGTTGCAGAATAATTATTCTATGAGAAATTGAGAGATTATTGATGAATCCCGGGAAGTATTACTTGATAGGCTCTATTTGATCTACAATCATTTCATTGGTTCGGTAGGGCGATTGTGCCAGATTGGGGAGAGTTTTCATATTCTCGATGCTGATGGAAATCCCATGAATTGTGAGCAATTGGAAAGTGTGTTGAGAGAATTTCAAGTTCTGTGTGATGAGCCCACGGGTCGGTGGAGATGGAATCAATTTCCCAAAAATGCTCACCCGCGCTATAAGCTTTTTCGTGGTATTCGTCTCCGAGACCGTGAATGGTTTTTGTTGCAAGATTTCTTGGAACATGAATGATCCTCTCTTCTTGTTGATGTTTTCCCACAGAGGAGTTTTATTGGGCATTTTCCTGCTCTTCTCAAGCGTATTCCCAATGTCGTTTTTGGTGTATTGAAAAACACACAATCTCGTAATCAGTAGCGTTTTTCGTTGGCTTGTTAATCTCATATTGCCGAGTATCATCTAGTTATGATTCTCTTTTTTGTGGCATTTTTGTCAGGTGTGATGGTCGGAGATATCTGGTCACAAGCGGGAATATGGCTGATAGTTTTTCTGATACTTATCGTCTCTGTTTTTTTCTGGAAAAAATGGAAAGTTATTCTCGCAGTAGCAGTGCTACTCGTCGGTGGTTATATGTTGGCCATCAATGCCGCTTATACCATCGATCAAGAACGAGAAAATCTCGGTTCTCGTGTGGGCTGGGAAGGACATGATAGGAGTATTACTGGCGTAGCTCGTGAGCTCCTCAGTGTGAGTGAATTTTCACATAAATATCGTGTGACAGTTTCCAATATAGATGCTGAAATTCTGGAGCACCCACTTGATATATCCGTCTCTATGCCACCGAATCTCTCACTGATGCCAGGGGATAGCGTGACCGCATTTGGACGATTTTCCTTCCCTCGTGATACTCCTGAATATCAGGCAGAAAAACAGCTCAGCAACAGAAAAATTATTGCCGAGTTTCGGTCCTTTTCTATCAATAAAACTCCCCCGGAGAAATATGGGATTTTCGTACGGATGCGGTCATGGTTTGACCAACAACTCACGGAGATTTTCCCACCTCGATGACAGGAGATACTCTCTGGTATCATCCTCGGGCAAAAGAATAATCTCGATGCCGAACTCAAGGAGGACCTCAAGGCGTCTGGTCTCATGCATATCATGGTGGTGAGCGGATCAAATGTCATGATGCTTATAATTTTTCTCTCGCTCTTCCTGCGTTCTGTGACACCATGGATTCGGATTGCTATCATTACTGTGTCAATAGGAGGGTTTGTGCTCCTCGTCGGAGGCGATACGCCTGTGTGGAGAGCTGCACTTATGGGCGTCATCGGATACAGTGCGAGCCTGTGGTGATATCGTTTTTCTGCGCTTCTCCTGCCTCTCATGGTCGCTGTGATACTCGCCATTCTGAATCCACTTTCTCTCGCGTATGATATTGGACTTCAGCTCTCATTTCTCTCGGTTATCTGCATTATTTCTTTCGGGAAACAACTGACGAAATTTTTCGGATTTCTCGGAACATTTTTTGACGAAGCTATGTCGCTTACCGTCGCAGCAACCATCGGTACTTTTCCCATTACGCTCTTTTATTTTGGTTCGTTTTCTCTCATCTGACCGCTCGCAAATCTGCTCGCAGCTCCCGCCATTCCTCTCCTCATGTATGGTGGTATTGCGACACTCTTGGCGAGTGCTTTCTCTTCCTCTCTCGCCTATATCCTCGGATATATCCCATGGTTTGCTGTGACCTATCTGAGTGAGGTGATCTCGCTCTTCGGGGGTCAGCGATGGTCGCTTCTTCCAGTAGAGCTCGGACAGTATCGTGAGGAATTTATGATTATATCACTGGGTTTTCTGGTATTGGCACTGGTTCACTTCCAAAAAAATCATCAATCTCGACTCACTTCACGAGGAGGATCATCTTCTTTGTAATACCTCGGGCGACTTTTGCTGCGTCAGCAGGGATGATATCTATACCATGATCGTAGAGGAAGTGGGCGATGACATGCGCTGAGAGTTTCACGAGACCTTCTTCGTGAATGTCATTCATCATATCATTGATTTTCTTTGTCGAGGTTTGTGACGCTTCTATAGTGATACAGCCCTTGAGTGTCTCCATCCATATATTGAGATGTCGTGCAAGCTCGGTATCGAGAGGTTCGCTGTAGGTCTTCCTCTCAGTAAATGGTGTGTGATTGGGGAGAGTCACTTCAGTTAATCCCAGACTTTCCCGGACAAGGAGCATATATTCATCTGAGAGAGGGAGGAGGTATCCGAGGAGGAGATGCGAAGGGCATCGGACATTCAGAAGTGGCACGAGCTGATTGATGACATGATCATAGACAGAGCTTTGGAGGAGTTTTTTGACCAGATCAGAGAGCCAGACATCATATTTTTGGGCTTTTTTCTCATCCTTCTGAGTCCGGGCTATGCCCGCGAGGGCTGCTGCAGCTTCTTCGCGCTGTTGTTCACTTTGCTCGGCGACCTTGCCTGAGAGGTTCAGACCATCGAGACTATCATTACCAGTATTGAGAGACATAAGAAGTATTATAGTGTTAGGAGAGAGTGAGCAAGTTTTTTTTAGAACTTAAGTCAGGTTTAGAATTTGAAGCTCCCAGCGAAGCCAATGCCTGCGTGTCCCTGTGATTCTTCTCATGGCATACCTCTTTCGCTTGAGTGCGTTGCTCCGAATACTATTTTACCTTTATTATTACCAAATGTGAGTCCAGCCGCTCTCATACTCATGGTTCCTTCATCGTTTTTTACTGAGATTCCGCCGAGTCACTTATACTTCCAATCTCATTCGTTGATTCATCCTTCCTCTTTATATACTTCTTTTTTAGGAGCATTTTTAGGCTTCATTTGTCGCAAGAATTCTTTTAAGTTACCGCGAGTTTCTTGTATGATTTTTTTACCAGACTCGTCTTTTTCTCGTTTCAACATGGCACGAACTCTCTCACGAATGCCCTCGTTATCTGGTTTTTCTGCCGAGGATTTTTGTTTTTTTGTTCTGACAGATAATTTGTGATGACTTTCTAGAGGCATGTGGACACTCTACCATACTTCTCCCCAGAGTGCAAATCATCTGCTTGAGCCAGAACACATTTTGTACTCTCATTTTCTCTCAACCCACAAAAAACTCACCTAAAAATCACAAAACTCATTATTTTTTCGTATTTTTCTCTTTTTTTTGTGAATTTTATTGTCAGTATTTCCTTTATTATAAGCCAAAATATAGATTTTTAAAAAATGTTTTGACAGGGGATTTTTTTCCTCTATAGTACGCCTCGTCTTTTCTTCACCAACCAGTGGGGAAAATACATTGCTCCTTTACATAATCAGTACACAAAGAAGGTGAGGCTTCCGTGCATATTCAAGCACGTTAAAAAATCACAAATATTCAATTATATACGTTTTAAAGAGTTTGATCATAGCTCAGGATGAACGCTGGCGGTGCGCCTA
>CAYQWU010000057.1:894-5278 GCA_964421335.1 uncultured Candidatus Peribacteria bacterium | reverse complement strand
ACCCACAACAACCTGCTTGGAAGGCAGGAGCTCTAGCCAATTGAGCTACGTCCGCGTACAAAGTAGAGGCATTGTAGCGAGAGAGCTCATACTGTCAAAATTTTTCTTTAATCGAGAGCTCTCATGATTTTTTTTATTTTCCAGAGTCAAGTCACGACCATCGTACCTTCACCTGCAATAGCTCCACCTATTACGAGGACGATTCTCAGCTGCGTATTGTCGATGAAGAGTGATGATACGAAGAAAACCAGAGCGATAGAGATAGCGATACATTCACGAGAGATGAGCCACCGATTTTTATCAAATGCGAAGAGTGTTATCAGAATGAGGTCATAGCCGTAGGAGATAGCTGCGAGGACGAGCATGAGTGGGAGGATAAACCAGAACTCAGGGAGCAAATATCACTCGTTTGTGACGAGCTTGATAACTGTGGGTCCCAGGAGCGAACCAAATATTATAAGTCCTACACCAGCCGATCCCAGCACGAGTACGATTTTCGAGTAGAGTTTTCGGAGCTTTTGCCAATGCTTATCAGCGATGTATTCTCTGAGGCCAGGAAGTGCTGAGAACATGAGAAATGTTGAGAGCAGACTCATAATCTGTGCTATACGAAATGAGATATTAAATGTCGCAAACTCAGCACTCGTGAGAGCAAGATGGCTAAAATAATCTGGTAAAAATCGGAAATAGAGACTATTTATCACATTGATAATCCCAAAGAGGAGTCCAGTCCGGAAAATAGACCACATAAAGTCACGATCGATGGTCCAGTTGAGGTGTATCCGTCGTGCGACAAAATAGAAACTCAGCAGAAATGTCGCGAGACTCCCAGCGACAAGTGATGCAAATATGATCATAACGGCCGAGAAATCACTCATAGTAGTCGTGTCTGTATACTGTATGATGAGATAGAGAGCTATGAGAGATATAATTCGCCCGAGCACGAGAGCCAGTGTGGCTCTCCCCATGAGATAATTCGCCTGGAGCATACCATCACAGACCGAGGTCATGAAATCCAGAAGCAGCACTCAGAAGAAGGTTGCCGTTCACACGATGAATAATGTACTACTTCCCGTGAAGAGGAGCCAGGTGATTCCAACAGCAAAGATGATGACTGCCGTGATGATCCGCAGATAGAGAGCATTGATAAAAGTTTTCCCGTCAGTTGGGTTCACCGACATCTGGCGAATAGTGGTAGCAAAAATTCCCAAATTCGCTGCGACAGAGAAGAACAGCGCATACTCTGAGATAGTTGCGTAGACGCCATAATTATTCACACTGAGAAAGTTTGTGACGAGCTTGATAGTGAGTGCTGCGAGGACTATCTGAGCGATCCTCCCTATATACTGTACGAGAGTCGAGAAGATAATTTTTCTACTCAATAAGTGGAGCGATGGATTGGGTATGGTCATAGTTTAGAAGTTTTTTGGAGGGAGTATCTCGAGCATTCTCTTTGGTCCATTCTGGATAGGCGTCGCAAAGTCGTGCATAGCTGATTCGAGAACATCCCAGCTATACATATAATCCGCTCATCTTTTTGTCCCTACATCGTGCGTGATGACCGTATTCGTGCCTTTGTATCCTTTCACGAGGAGAACATGGTAGAGGGGGCCACCATTGGTAAAATAAGGATTTCACAGCTCTTTTCCGGAGAAGAACATGAGCATGAAATGACCCTTATTCAGTATTTTTCTGACATCTTCATAGGTTGGATTTTCGTGAGTGATTGTCTCGAGTTTGAGGTATTCATTAGCGATTTCAGCCGTTTGTGCGACAGTCGTATCGAGATAAGTGCCAAATTTTCCTTCTTGCCACTCCACCATTTTGAGGATCTCAGTATTGAATTCTTCTCGTGTCCAATTATGTTTCCCGTACACATTTGCCGCCAAGAGGAGACTCGCTTCTTCGCATGCTTCTTGCCATGGAAAACTCCAGTCCCCATGAGGAGCCTGCGAATAAAATGGTGCAGCGAGATTGAGTTCTGCCGGAAGAGGTTTGATTACTACCGGTAGGGGTGGTTCTTCTACCGTTCCGGTCACAGGCGTGGAAGGTTCCTCTTCCTCTCTATTTTGTATAATATCCTCTATAGTAGTTGAGGGCGGAGCTACTTGTTGCTTCGGGGAGGTCTGATTATAGAGCATGAATAGGCCGATTGCTACGACAAGTGCCGATAGCCACTGAAGTATTTTTGTATTCATAATTGGGAAACTGTATTCTACGGGTCGTATCTTTGCTGTCAAAATGTTTCACAGGACTTCCCAAAAACACACTTCTTCATATACTCCAGCTCCATGACACAAAAATGAATCACATTAGAGAATGTTTTCGTCGAAAAGCTCATCCTCTGAGGTATAGGACTTGCTATGCATGAATCAGGGAAGAGGATACTTATCTCATGATGAGCTATTCCTGAGAGTATAGTAGATGTCCGCGTGCTCAAGAATAGATCAAATCGTCTCGAGACACAGCTCCTCCGCGTCGTGAAGAAATCTCCACTTGAAGCTGAGCTTCCTCACAAATTTCAAGTTTATGGAGGTTGTCGATGGCTCCCTATTCCTCATGAGAAACAACTCGAGATGAAGGAGCAGCAGATGCGGGAGGTTTTCACCCATCATCCCGAGATGGTAGGGGGTGCCACATGGCATCCTATTGTCGCGTCACCAGAGGTCTACGGATATCGTAATAAGGTAGAATTTAGCTGGTGAAAATACATCTCAGCTCGGGAAGGAGTCCATGATGATTATCGATTTGGATTTCATGAATCAGGACAGTTTGACCGTATCGTCCACTGTACTTACTGTGTCCTCGGGGATGATACTATCAACGATATATTTCTTGCATTCAATACTTTTGCTCGCGAAAATCGTATCCCAACCTACGATGTCAAAACAGAAGTAGGATTCTGGCGTCACCTCGTCATCCGACGGAGTAAAAAAACAGGGGAGACGATGGTGATAGTCTCTGTAAACATCAATTATCTCGGAGAGGCACAGCAATGAGAGTTCAGAAAAGCACTCAAGAAATTCATAGGCATGATTCCTGCTATCACTTCGGCGTATCTCCTCCATAACACCGGGAAAGCTGATATCGTACAGGGATTCTTCGAACATATAGCTGGCACGAAGACTATTACAGAAAAACTCTTCGATCTCGAATTTGAGATTAGTCCAAAGAGTTTCTTCCAAACAAATACTCTCGGAGCCGAGGAGCTCTACCGTGTGACAGGGGAGATGATTCGGACGAAAAATCCTGTCGTTTTTGACCTCTATGCTGGTACTGGCACTATCGGTATGGTACTCGCGAATGGAGCAAAAGAAGTGTATTCGGTGGAAATTGTGCCAGAAGCAAGTGAAGATAATATCCGCAATCTCGAGAAAAATAACATCAAAAATGTCACAGTCATCAATGCTCCAGTCGAAAAACTCCTCGAAGAATGGAAAAAAGAAGGGAAGTCTCCCGATGTCATCATCGTCGATCCTCCTCGCGCAGGCATGCATCCAGATGCTCCTGGTATACTCCGGGACTTCTCACCAAAAGAAATCATCTATGTGAGCTGTAATCCTGCTACGCTCGTACGCGACATAGCACTGATATCACCAAATGGGGAATACCGGGTCACGGATATCACCCCGGTAGATATGTTTCCTCATACTCACCATATAGAGGCAGTTGTCCGCATGGAAAAGGCCTCATAATTGCACAAAACGATACTCTGCCTATACTAGAGGGGTATTTTATTTCCTTTTCTCAATTTTATGGATGCAATTTTTATTATTTTAGGCTCTCTTGTTCCTTTTCTCCTCATTGCTCTCGTAGTACTCCTCGCGATGTCTATCCGCATCGTGAATCAGTATGAGCGAGGGGTTATATTTACTCTGGGTAAATACTCTCGAACTGCTGGGCCTGGTCTCCGTTTTATCATACCATTTATCCAGACCTGTACAAAGGTCGATATGCGAGAACGCGCAGTTGATATCCCCTCTCAAGAAGCGATGAGCAAAGACAATGTCTCACTCACTATTAATGCTGTTCTCTATTATGCTATCGATGATGCGATGAAGTCAGTCGTCAATGTCCGAGCTCTCGAATACGCTATTATGCAGTTTGCTATGACAACTATGCGAAATATTGTTGGTCAATTCGAGCTCGATGAACTCCTCGCAAACAAAGAAGAAGCAAGTCGAAAAATAAAAATCATCGTCGATGAAAAATCTGATTCTTGGGGTGTAAATATTCATTCAGTTGAATTAAAGGACCTCAATCTCCCAGAATCTCTCAAGCGTACGATGAGTAAGCAAGCAGAGGCAGAGCGAGAAAAACGAGCAAAAATCATCGATGCCGAATGAGAACTCCTCGCCTCTGAGAAGCTCGCACAAGCTGCTGC
>CAYQWU010000057.1:0-884 GCA_964421335.1 uncultured Candidatus Peribacteria bacterium | reverse complement strand
AATGCTCGGGACGACTCCAGGAGCTCTCCACCTCCGCACACTCCAGTCTATCAATGATATATCGTCAGATCAGTCAAATACAACTATCTGGATGGTCCCAGTTGAGACACTCCGAGCTATTGATGGTCTCAATAATCTCCTGCCAAAGATCGCTGAAAAGATGGACAGATAAATTTCGTTTAGAAAAATAAAAAACTCCCCAGAATTGGGGAGTTTTTTAAAAGATAAATATATTTTATGATTTGAGATCACCAATATAGAACTTTTCTTTCATTTCTTTGGCACTCTCAGGATGTCGAGCAAACATCTGTGTAGCGTCCTTGCCACAACCTCTGAGGATTGCTTCTCCGCCAGGATGTTTCGTTATAAATGAGGTTACATCGTACACTTTGCTATCCAGGATGAGCCAACAAGAGAGGCCATTTTTGTGCGTTGCCACCTCAGCTGTAGTATATGATTTTGTGCCAGACTCTTTTACTGGCTTTGTCTCAGCTGGTACTACTGGTGGAGTTGTGACGGTTGATTTTACTTCAGCTTGTTGAGGGGCAGTATCTAGAGTTTTTTCCTCTGCTGGAGTCGTCACTGTCTTCACACATGCTGAGAGTGATAATGTAGCGAGGATGAGTGGGATAAATACTTTTTTCATAGAAAGAGAGGTAAAGAATAAGTAGGGGGATTATAGTCTGACACTTCCTTTTGCAAATATCTCGCCCTTGACTCCATAATAAAAAAACTCTCCGCCTAGGCAGAGAGTTTTTGGATGTTGTTTTTTCGGAGAATTACCAACGATTACCACCACCACCGTTATCACGATTACCACCACCATTGTATCCACCACCTGCAGGACGCTCTTCTTTTGGACGAGCTTCGTTAACAGTGATAAC
>CAYQWU010000056.1:0-5530 GCA_964421335.1 uncultured Candidatus Peribacteria bacterium | reverse complement strand
CTACTCTCTGCTCCGACTCAGAATCCCGTCACAGTATTATTCAGGGGAACCTCACTTCCTACCGGTGTTAGAATGAGCGGCTATCATACGAGAGATTCATACCTTCGGGGAGCAAGTAGGAATTGGTGAAGAAGACGAGACAGCCATCCAACACCGATGATTTGGGAAAAAGATGGTGACAGAAGCAGAGCGAATTGTGATGGAAAAATATCCAGATATCAAAAAAATTGCTGTCATCGCCTGAGTGGGAGTACGGCCATACTTTGAAAAGCTCTGATATACCCTGGAAGAGGGGTATATGGTTAAGTACTTATAATTACGCAAGAAGCTCCTGAAACTCCCCCCAGTCCAACACTTTCACCCCAAGTGAGAGAGCTTTTTCGCGTTTGCTCCCTGCATTTTCTCCAGCGATGAGATAGTCGAGATTCCCCGAGACAGCGGTACGCACTTCCCCACCGTTTTCCTCGATGATGACATGAATCTCATCCCGCGAGAGGGTAAATGTTCCCGTCACACAAAAAGTCTTCCCCGAGAGAGCTCAAGAAATTTCAACAATCTTTGGAAATACGACAGTTACTCGTGCGAGAAGTCGCTCGATAAGATGTCTGTGAGTGTCAAAATAAGTCACAATAGTCCCCGCAGTTCCAGGTCCGATATCTTTCACGGCTTCGAGCTCTTCGAGAGAGAGTTGAAAATCGAGAATATCTTCTGTTTTGTGGAATAAAGCAGCAAGGAGTTTCGCAGTACGCTTACCGACTCAGGGGATACCGAGAGCACCGAGAAATCGATCTATCGGAAGTGTTCGTTTTGCCTCGATAGCATCCATGAGATTATCGACAGATTTTTCTTTATATCCCTCGACCTGTAGGAGTTCATCACGATAGTCTCGGAGATCATAAATAGATGCCATATCCGTCACCCATCCGAGCTCGAGAAAGAGCTCAATCTGCTTTGGACCAAATCCATCTATGTCGACTCCGTGTTTGCTGACAAACCATTCGAGAGCTTGCATTTCACGAGCAGGACAAGAAGGATTACTACAGAGGAGAGCTATTTTTTCACCTTCCTTGTGTGTCGGCGCATCACATATAGGACAGTGTTTCGGTGGTACAATAATAGTCTCTGAACCATCTCGTGCTTCCACGATTGGGGCAATAATTTCTGGGATGACTTCACCCGCTCGATGAATAAATACCTGGTCTCAGATGCGTAAATCTTTTTTCGCGACTTCATCATAGTTATGGAGTGTCGCATGTTGCACAGTAACCCCCATGATATTCACGGGCTCTACATGAGCGACGGGTGTGATAGTCCCCGTACGACCCACAGAATGTTCTATATCAATAATCCGTGTTCGTGCATATTCTGCTGGGAATTTATACGAGATAGCATACCGTGGATGATGTGAAGTCATTCCGAGAATAAGCCAGAGATGGAGGTCATTGAGCTTGATCACGAGACCATCGATGTCAAAAGGACACACAGGTTTTTTCCCCATTTCATGAATCATGGTAATGACAGATTCTATAGCTGTTTTTCTTTCAAAAAAGAGACCTCCATCTTGCCATTGTTCAGAGGTACTAAATCCCCAAGTTCAGAGTTTTTGTATCAGAGCAAAATAAGTCGCTTCTTCCCGAGAGTCACTCTTGTGAATCTCTTCAAGGTCAGGACAACTATAGGCAAAAAACAGAAGGTCCCTATCACGCGTGACAGTAGAATCCAGCTGACGAAGACTCCCACTTGCTGCATTTCTAGGGTTAGCAAAGAGCTTCTCTCCGGTCTGAAGACGACGAGCATTGAGCTCATCAAAAGCCGACCGTGGCATCACCACTTCCCCACGAATTTCAATAGTTTCTCTATGGGGTATAGTCTGTGGAATATTTTTTATTTCCCGCGCATTGAGCGTGATATCCTCCCCTATCTGACCATCGCCCCGCGTGAGTGCTCGGACGAACTTCCCGTGTTCGTATCGGAGAGCTATACCAAGTCCATCAAATTTATATTCAACCATATATTCCAATTCTCTTTCCTGTCATTCTTCCCGGAGAATACGACGAATGCGCATCTCAAATTCACGAAGATCCTCAGCATCATAGGTGTTATCGAGGGACATCATCTGGTGCAAGTGTGGAGCTTTGGTGAATTGGCTGTCTTCGAGTCGTGCGATTTCCTGCGTCGGAGATTCTTCGTGTGTGAGATGATATTTTTCTTCTGCAGCGACGAGGAGAGCATAGAGTTGGTCAAATTCACTATCACTGATGACAGGCTTATCATCATAATACAATGCACGATGATACTGTATCACTTCACGGAGTTGAGGAATATTATCTTGAGAAATAGTCTCAATTGTCTGTCAGAGAAAGTGTTGTGTTTGTTCGAGCATAACAGCAAAAGTATACAATTCTCAGTGTAAAGTAAAGCAAAACCCATGGACAGAAAAGGTTTTTCGCTTAGCATACTCCTGCATACTTTTTAGCTTTATATTTTATGAAAAGATCCTCTCTAGTTATACCTTTTACCGTGTACTTGTTACTGTTTACCCTCAGTGGTTGTACTCTTCCTTGGCAGAAAGATAATGAAACAGAGGTAGTAGTGGCAGATAGCTCGAATCCAGCACTTCCTGGAGATACAACGACGCAACCAACTGCACCCACAGATATAACTCCGAGCGATACACCAAAGGCTATAGCGCCAGGTTGATTTTACCTTCCCTATACTTCGACAGCAGTAGCACAAGCACAGTGACAGATTGTTCTCTTTTTTCATGCGAATTGGTCTCCTGCTTCACTCTGAATCGACAAAGATATCACCGCAAATATAGCTAACCTACCGAAAGATATAACAATTCTCATGGTCAATTACGACGATGCAAAAGAACTCAAAGAGCTCTACGGTGTCACGGAACAACCATCATTTGTCCAAGTCGATAACTCTGGAAAGCTCATAAAAAAATGGCGTGGAGGAACAACTCTCACTGAAATAATCGGACAGGTACAGAAATAAAAATCCCTTCGGGGATTTTTTTACGATAAATAGAGTATGCTATTTCTCTCACCAAATTGATCAGTCATCTGCAGTCATATCTCTTCTGCAAGAGACAGATATTCCTCATGGGAAAAAGCGTGATAAAATCTCCCGTGAGCTCCTATCTTAATATCAAAGTCGGCACTTCCGTCAGGATACTCTCATATTTTTGAGGTCTGATACTTTGATTGACTCGGGTGAGTCAGATTCCAATTTATCATGATAATTTCACCGGTGCTTGAGAGGAGTTTTTTCGCTTGAGAAAGAACTGATATCCGCTCTTCTCGGGTAGAGAGGTGATGGAAACTCGCTATGAAAAATATCACTTCAAAAGGACTATGAACAGAGAGTAGTGTCTCCATATCTCTCATATCTCACTGACACCACTGGAGAGAATTAAAACTATGTTTGAGAGTATCATCACCTGTAGCTTGATCTATAAGCTCAGATGAAGAATCCAGTCAAACATAATGAGTAAATCAAGAAGTATCTCAGTTCAGATAATCGGTAATATGCTTCAATAATCGTCCATTGCCACAGCCTATATCTGCTATATTGCCTGTAGTGTGTGTTTGAAAAAAATGAGCCAAAACCTCATCTATTTCTGGCCAGTGCATATCACGACGACTACGACCAAAAGTCTCTGCAAAATCATCGTACTGAACTGTATTACTTCTTTGGTTCATTTTTTTGTGGCTTTTTTTCGGATCTGTTTTTCTCATTCCTCTGAGGGCGTACAGATTTACGAGACTGGAAGAGGAGTTCATCAGGGTATTCCTCTATGTCGATAAATTCATCAGCGAGTTCACGAAGTTCTTTATTTGTCGTCCGTCAGAAGGCCATGACTTCCACGAGACACCCCTGTGACTGCTGGAGATAGTTCACAACTGGAACATAATCTCCATCACCAGATATGAGAATTATTGAATCCACTTTACCACCGAGTCGGACAGCATCCATAGCAATTCACACATCCCAATCTGCTTTTTTCGATCCATCAACAAATGTTTGGATAGGTTTTAATTTGATCTCAAAACCACTTTCATGTATTGCATCGATAAAGACTTTATTTGTTTCTTCGACTGTATCGACAGCGTAGGCTATAGCTCTCACGAGCTTTCTTCACTGGAGGATGAGTCCGAGAATATTCTTGAAATTAACACGAGAATGGTAGAGATTCTTCGCAGAATAATAGAGATTTTGGACATCGACGAGGATGGCCACGCGTTGTTCAGGATTTCGTATGATCATGAATCTATGATAATACAAAAGACAAAATACAAAAGACAAAGTAATAGATTTTTACCTATTTTTAATTGGCTGGTAACTTTTCCGGTGTATTTCACATATTCCCAGCTCTCATAGTGCTTGCTGGTGAATTGCCGTCCCATATCCTTTATGCCTGGCAAATCCATATCCTGGAAAATGTTTTTCATAATCGACCATGATCCTATCTCGAGTCACCTTGGCGAGAATAGAGGCTGCCATGATTTGCTTGATTTTTGAATCGCCCCGAACGATATACTCAGGCTCTGGCAGGCCCGGAATATCAAATACATAGTTATCTCGTCCATCAATTTTTAAAGAAATTCCTCCATTTTTCACTTGGTCGAGTGCTTCTCTCATGGCTAATCTATTCGCCTCACGAATCCCCACCTGATCAATCACACTATTGTCGATAACTCCTATACCGAATTCCATTTTCCCTACTTTTTCCAGCTGTAGAATCTCGGCATAGGTTATCTCTCTATCATTTTGGGTCATTTTCTTTGAATCTCGAAGAATATGCTTGAGAGGATTTCTCCCGCTCCACAGGACACAGGCAGCAACGACTGGACCTGCCCACGCTCCCCTTCCAGCCTCATCGACACCGATTATTCAATGTTTAATTGATTTAAGATGTTTCATTCGTTTTATTTGTTAGAACAATTCCTCTACTTTGTCTTTTGTATTTTGTCTTTTATATTTCATGAAAACTCTTGCAATTTTCATGAGTAGGAAGAGAATAATCAGGTGCCGAAAAATGCAACATATTTTCAGGAACTCCAGAACTATAGAGATGCCTATAGGTCTTATGAAGAAAAATCATCTTCTGAGCTCTATCGTATACTTATGGAATGAGCAAGCTATGTATCAAAATCAGGAAAAGAAATGATAGAAAAAGCATTTAAAATGGCGGAAAAGTGACATGCCTGACAGCTACGAAAATCAGGATGAGAATACATCACCCATCCTCTCACAATAGCCTGTATGGCACTTCCCTACAGACCATGTGAAGTACTCATCTCATCGATACTCCTCCATGATGTCCTCGAGGATACATTCCTGACCTATGCTGATATCGTGGATATATCTCCAGAAATAGCAGACATAGTAGAGGGAGCTACAAAGATTCATGCAGTGTGACAGTCTGAGACAGGAAAAGAATCGACAAATGACGCAAAATTTGAGACTATCAGGAAAATCCTTGTCGCATCGCAAAAAGATATCAGAATACTTTTTTTAA
>CAYQWU010000055.1:5303-5579 GCA_964421335.1 uncultured Candidatus Peribacteria bacterium | reverse complement strand
TGGCTCAGACAAATCCTGAACTCACGACACTAGAAATCCCCGCTCAGGACTACCGCTATGCAGAATTTGAATTTAGCGGACCAGAAGCAGTCTCTCTCGCATGGCAAGAGGTGAATGCAGTTTCTCGCGAAGAACTTCCTCGAAAATTTGGGTATGATCTGGAGATGTATAGCGAAGATTTGAAGAAATTCACGATTGCTGTCTCTGTATAAGAGTAAGTTGTATTTTGGGAGTACGCAGTAAAATACATTCACTTCTATTCTTAATATATCCCTA
>CAYQWU010000055.1:0-5293 GCA_964421335.1 uncultured Candidatus Peribacteria bacterium | reverse complement strand
CTTCCTCGATAATGATCGAAATGTCTTTGGACTCTATCAGGTCGATGAGAGTGTGAAATAATTCGGCTGTTGTATTTTGGGAGTACACGGTAAAATACATTCACTTACATTTTTATATATCCCTATGTTCACAAAAATCCTCCTCGTCCTCGTCGCAATAGTTGTCATCCTGCTCATCGTCGCCTACCTCACTCCTCGTGAATTTCGCCTCAGCAAGTCTGTGATGATTGACGCGCCTCGTGAAAAAGTCTATGAATACACTCGTTTCCTGAAGAGCCAAGAGAATTACTCTGTCTGGGTCATGGCTGATCCAGATGTTGAGATGACCTATACTGGTACTGATGGTGCTATCGGCGGAACTGGTGCCTGGAAAAGTGCGATGAAAAATGTCGGTGTCGGCGCTCAGACTATTACTGCCCTCGTCCCAAATGAGAAAATCACCGTCGAAATACGATTTGAAAAACCTATGAAGGCAACAAACTACGCTGACACTACTTTTGAGACTGTTGATGGTAAGACACAGGTGACCAATACATTTTATGGAAGCAACAAATTTCCTATGAATATCACCAACCTCTTCCTCGATAAGATGATAGGCGGAGATATCCAGAAAAATATGGAAAATCTGAAAAAAATAATGGAGCAGAAATAATCTCCGGACTTCGGTTAATCAATATTTTTAAACCACTTCTTCGCACTCTCGCGACGATGCGGACATCCAGGCCAGCAACATGGTCGTTTTTTTCACTTTTGAAGATCTTCAATCATGCGAACGATGTGTTCTTGTCTGGTTTCTTCTTTTTTTACAATTGTCGTCCAACAGATCCACTCATTGCGAGCGAGAGGTGTCAGAGCATTCCAGGCTTCGGCAATTTTTGCATCGGAGAGAAGAACTTCGGTCATGTCATCAGGGAGCTCATGGACGACGCCAGAGAGGAGAGAGATTTTTTTGGGAGGCATAGGTATATTGTATTTATATTTCTGTGAATATCATCATAGTATGAAGAATTTCAGCACCGTCGACGACTACATACGAGCACAACCCGCTGAACACCAGCCTCTCCTCCTGCAGATACGAGCAATTATCAGGGAGATAGCACCCGATGCGGCGGAAGGTATCAGTTACGGTATGCCTGCATACAAATATCTCAGCAAGCCTCTTGTGTACTTCATGTGTGCAAAAAAACATATAGGATTTTACCCGACCCCATCATGAGTAGAGAAATTCAGCAAAGAATTATCAGTCTACAAAACCTCCAAAGGCGCCATCCAATTCCCACAGGGTCAAGCATTTCCCTTGGAACTTATAAAAAAGATTGTAGAATTCCGTGTGTGAGAGAATCGTGCAAAACTCAAATTATAAAAATCTATTTTTATTCTTTTTTATCTTTTATTTCATATTTATGAGCCAACAAATCACCGTCACCACCCTCGTCGAGGCACCCATCGAACACATCTGGGAATGCTGGACCAATCCTGACCATATCATGGAATGGAATCACGCTTCCGATGACTGGCACTGCCCTGCTGCAACCAATAATCTCGAAGTTGGCGGTACATTTTGCTATACTATGTCAGCAAACGATGATAGTGTAAAATTTGATTTCGAGTGAACCTATACCGATGTCGTAGAAAATGAGAGAATAGAATATTCACTGGCCGATGACAGACATATATCTGTGACATTTGAAGAAGAAGGAGATATGATTCGTGTGACAGAAATATTTGATGCTGAGACAGAGAATCCTCTCGAGATGCAGCAGGCAGGTTGGCAAGCTATCCTCGATAATTTCCGAGATTACACGGAGGCGACTATTTAAGCTCCCCTATTTGATGTACAAGCGAACACTCTTTATCTTCAGACAAGATCTCAGAACTCACGATAACACTGCTCTCAATCTCGCACTCTCAGAGTCAGATGAGGTGATGCCTATTTTTATCCTCGATGAGAGAGCACAGGAAGAATTCTGAAAAGACGATAAGAGATTCTGATTCATACGAGAGATGCTGGAAAAAATCGATGAACACCTCATAGCACGATGAGGACGAGTCCATGTGTACAGCGGTAATCCTCTCACGATAGTACAAAAACTAACAGAAAAACACGATATAAGCCATGTGTATGCCAACCGTTCCTACGGGAAGCGATGAATAGAGCGTGATAAAGATATCGCAGACTATCTCACCTCACAGTGACTCTGACTCACTCTCTGTGATGACTTTCTCCTCGTGCCTATCGAGGCAGTACCTGTGCGAAAAGTCTTCACGCCCTTTTTCAATATCTGGAAAACTCATCTCTCTCCAGCAAAGATAAGAGAGCTCGCTCCTGGGAAATTTTTCTCTGTGAAAAATCATCCAGAAATCTCCCACAGTATGCCTCACGAGTATCACGCATTTTTTGGGTACGATTTTGGCGTGTCGCGACTGCGGGATTTTGATTTCGCGAACTATGTCGACACGAGAAATTTCCCTTGGAGAGATGGCTCTACACGACTCTCCCCCTATATCCGTTTTGGCGTCTTCTCTATCCGTGAAGTATTATCCGCCATGGAGACGAGTCAGACGCTGGTATCCGAGCTCGCTTGGCGAGAATTCTGGTATCACATCGCACACCACTTCCCCGAAACACATGAGGTCGCTTTTCAGGTAAAGAGAAGGCACATAGACTGGGAAAACTCATCTGCACTGTGCCGAAAAATCGAAGCAGCAGAAACTGGGTATCCTCTCATAGATGCGGCTATCCGACAATTAAAGACAACAAACTGGATGCACAACCGTCTCCGTATGGTTGTGGCGTCTTTTATCACCAAAAACTGTCTCATAGACTGGCAATGGGGGGAGAAATTTTTCAAGAAATATCTCATAGACTACGACGAGGCGGTCAATCTCTGAAACTGGCAATGGTCTGCCTCTGTAGGTGCTGATCCGAAGCCGCTTCGTATATTTAATCCCCTCCTCCAATCGGAAAAATTTGATGAAAAAGCCCTCTTCATCAAAAAATATATCCCCGAACTCGCTGATGTCATTCCAAAAAAAATACATACACTCGACCTCGCCTGAGTATACTGCACTCCAATAGTCGACCAGAAGCAAAGTGCCTGGCGAGCAAAACAGGCCTACTATGAGCAGAGTATTTAATTTTCTTATTTATATATTCTCTTGAAATCCATAACATTCATCACCTGAAATCAGAAAAAAGCAGACTATCTGGCGATGTATCTGTGAATAGAAGTGCTCCACGAGAAAATCGATCTCGACGAGATACAATCACTCGACCTGCGAGAAATCGTCGAGCATAAAGTCAGACAAGCCTATGAAGCAATAAAGAAGCCCGTTCTCGTCGAAGATACTTCTCTCAGATTTGAAGCACTTGGGAATCTCCCCTGACCATTTATCAAATTCTTCCTTGAGGAGTTATGACATGAATGAATCTGTCGTCTCCTCGATAATCGAAGCCGTGAGGCCATTGCTCAGAGCATGTTTGGATATTTCGATGGTACACGACTAGAAGTATTCGTAGGCGAACTGAGGTGAACAATCGCTGAAAACCCTGGTTTTGACAATGGTTTTGGCTGGGATAGAATCTTCGAACCTGAATGATTCAATTGTATTCGTTCAGAATTGAATGAGGCGGATTACAAAGTGACATACCTGAAAGTGAAGCCTATTGAGGCGGTGAGAGATTTTTTACTCAATATCTAATTTTATGGTACACAAAGATATCAAAGCATACAACGATACTCTCTCGGCATGAGAAAAGGCAATATGTGACTCACTGGTGCAGTGTATCCAGGAAGAACTCCCTGAAACAGAAAATAAAATCTGGCACGGTCATCCTGTGTGGTTCTTGGACTGAAATCCTGTCGTCGGTTATAGCAAGCAAAAGGCTGGTATCAAGCTCCTGTTTTGGAGTGGTGCAGATTTTGGTGAAGTATGACTCACGCCTGGCAGTGGGAAATTCAAGGATGCGTGAATTTTTTATAATAATGCTTCAGAAATAGAAGAAAATGACCTCAAGCGCTGGCTCAAAAAGTCTCGTGAGATCCAGTGGGACTACAAAAATATCGTCAAAAAAAGAGGACTACTAGAACGACTATAAATACTATGAAAACAACCCCCGAACATGATGCAAAAATGGCAAAAATACAATTTGCTACGGTCTATCCCTACTATGTGGTGAAAGTGGAGAAAAAATGAAGAACACAAGAGGAACTCCATGAAGTCATAACCTGGCTCACCGGTTTTGATGAGTCGAGAATCCAGGAAATGATTGAGAAAAAATTCACTTTTGAGATTTTTTTCCGAGAAGCGAAACTCAATAAAAATGCCCATCTCATAACAGGAACGATTTGCTGATACAAAATAGAGGACATCACAAATCCCCTCACTCAGAAAGTACGATATCTCGACAAGCTGATTGATGAACTCGCGAAAGGTCGTCCAATGGAAAAGATACTGCGTACGAAATAAATTGTTGCGCTGATTATTTTTATCGTCATAATAACAGGGTATATTATTTTCTAATTCTCTCCTCTATGGCAGTGTCAAAAAAGGTGAAAATCACCTACTGGGTATCTACAGTTCTCGTCGCTCTGATGACAGTACCGAGCGTACTCATGATGAATGACCCTCAGGGTATTGAAGTTTTCAAACAACTCGGAATTACGAGTGATTGGTTTCGCTATGAGCTCAATATAGGTAAAACTATCGGGGGCCTCATACTCATCGCGCCGTTTATTCGTGGTCGCCTCAAAGAATGGACCTATGTGGCCCTGGGAATAGATTTTTTCTCTGCTGGTATTGCCCTCTTCACTATCATGGGATTTGCGGGATTGGCGTTTCCTGTTGTTTGTTTTGCACTTCTCGCTCTCTCTTATCTGAGTTATCATAAAATCCAGGGAACGAAAACTCCCTGGTACTAATATCTCCGTAAATAAAATACATGAAACCCATTATCAAATCTATAGAGATAAATGCTCCTCGTGAAAAAGTCTGGCAGGTTCTCTGGGACGATGCGAGTTATCGCGATTGGTGCAGTCTTTTTAGTGAGGGCTCATATTATGATGGCACCCTCGCACTTGGAGAAAAAGTCCGTTTCCTCGGACCCAATCCACAAGACGGGAGCGTCGGATGACTCTTGACTGAAGTAACAGAATTCGTACCACATGAAGTAATGGTTTTCTCATTTCTCTGAATGGTGAACAATGGAGTCGATGTTACCGAAGGTCCTGGAATAGAAGAGTGGGTTGGACTCCAGGAACAATATCATCTCACAGAATCAAATGGTGTAACG
>CAYQWU010000054.1:1632-5763 GCA_964421335.1 uncultured Candidatus Peribacteria bacterium | reverse complement strand
CACAGATCATGTTCTGACCTTTTTGATTGAGAATAGTATCGATAGCAATCTGAGATTTACCTGTCTGACGATCACCGATGATGAGCTCACGCTGACCTCGACCGACTGGTACGAGTGCATCGATAGCCTTGATACCTGTCTGAAGTGGCTCATGAACTCCTTTACGGCTCATGACGCCTGTCGCGACTCGCTCTGTTGGGTATTTCTCAAGTGTTTTCACGGGTCCTCTTCCGTCGATAGGATTTCCGAGAGCATCGACGACTCGTCCGATGAGGGCATTACCGACTGGGACTTCCATGACATTTCCAGTTGCCTTGACCGTTTCACCTTCTTTGATTGATTTAAATCCTGAGAGGATAACGACTCATACTGAGAATTCTTCGAGGTTGAGCGCGACGCCGACAGCGCCAGATTCAAACTCTACCATCTCGTTATAAGCGACGCCCGAGAGGCCATCGACACGAGCGACACCATCTCATACTGAGACGACGACTCATGTCTGCACCTTTGCAGGTGTCATATCCATAGTCTGGATTTGTTTGGTGATGTCCGCGAGGACTGAATCAAAGGATATAGAGGTCATAGGGAAAAGTTAATTATTGAAGGTTAATCGTTTATTGTTTTTGGTTTATTGAGAGGTATGTACATTCATTGTACTTTTGGTGGTTCATCTTCTATAGAGAATTCTCCTTCTGATAATTCTTTGATTTGTAAATTTAATTCACTCATCACTCGCTCATAATCTTCCAAAACTCTTCTTTGTGCTTCTGATATTTCTACCCTCTCTAAGGTATTACTGGCCCTTTCTGATTTTTTAAACGCTGGATATAGAACACTTGTTCAAATGGCTCAAACAAGAGAGAGCGACATAATTGATGGCACCCATGAGGATATCTTCCCTGGATTTTTTTTACGGGCACCAGTGACACGATCATTTCAATCATGTACTATATTTTCTTCCAAACTTTGGGTGGTACTCATAGTTGATTAAATCTTTATCTGATTAAGTGTCAGTTCGACCATCTCATCTCCATACGACATACGGACGCCGCCTTGAAGTTTTGGATTGATAGAGAGTGTTGGCTTGTGTGCGTGTGGGAATGACCGCTTAAAGAGGTTGAAGAGGTATTTCTCCTCGTCTTTTTCAATTGGTTGTCCTGTGATAATGAGGGAATCCATCACACCACTCTGAGTCCGTGCAAAGAGTTGCTCAGCCCGAGTACGAGAGACTTTTCGGATTTTACGAAAAATCTGCAACGCGCGGACGAGTTTTTTTCTTTCTTTCGGGTTATCGAGGTTTGGTATTTCGAGTTCCATATTATTTTACGACATCTTCGAGGTGAGCTTTCATGAAGTCTTTTCGAGAAGTATTAGAAGATCCGAGAAGTTTCTTATTGAGTTCGACAGCAGCAGTCATGACACCGTCCTTCATGCGTTTGGCAAATTGTTGCTCGAGAGCAACTATCTCCCCTTCTGCTCGTTCACGGATGATACGAGCCTGATCTTCTGCTTGATCGACGATATCGTCAGCATTTTTCTGAGCATTTTTGGCAGCATGTTCACGCATTTCAAATGCTTTTTTATGAGCATCTGAGACGAGGCCTGTTGCTTCCGCTTCCGCATCTTTGCGAATTTTTGCAACTGTCTCGTGGACACTCGCTATCTCTGCCTGATCTTTCTCTGTTTTTTCAACGAGAGCGAGATACGGCTTGAAGAGAAATTTCTTGAGCACGAAGAGAACAATCGCGAGATTCACGACTTGGATGAGCATTGATCAGAGGTTGAAGGCGTCCATGAGTTGGAGAAATATTAGTTCTTAATTATGAGGTAGAGATAGAGTGAAAGGTAGAGGATGGATTTATAAAATATTCCGCCCTCTATCTCTACCTATTTCTCTATCTTTTCTTATTTTACGAATGCGAGAACGACTGCGATGATACCGAGACCTTCTGCGAGGACCATAGGGAGGAGGATAGCAGACTTGATGTCAGCAGCAGCACTAGGATTTCGACCGATAGCAGCAGCAGCTGAGAAACCGATGAGACCGATAGCGAGAGCAGCCATAAAGACAGCAAAACCGAAACCGAGAGGACCAAATGCAGATGCAGTTGTTGCAGCAGCAGGAGCTTCTTCAGCAGCAAATACTGCGAGAGGAGCGAGGAGAGAGATAAGAGCTAACTTTTTCATAAAAGGATGATTAAGAAATAAAAAAGGTTAGTGATTTAGTGATGTGTATCCGACGCCTCCTGGAAGTAGAGGGATACGAGCAGGGCAAATACCATGGCTTGGATAAATCCAACAAACATTTCAAAGAAATAGAATGGAACCATGAGTACATTTCAGAATGGCAAACTAGCAGGTCAAATCTTTGCAGTAATCCAGAGCATGACACCGAGGAGAACAGCTCCGGCAAATATATTTCAGAAGAGACGGAGTGAGAGTGCCATGATACGGACGAGTTCTCCTATGAGATGGAGCCATCCAACAAAGACATTGATACATTTATCGATGAGAGTCTTTCCCTTGAAGTTAAATATATAGTGAAGTGCGTAGCCAAAAACTCCATGAAAACGAATCATGATAATGTGTGATATGAGGATCATGAGAACCGCCATACCAAGTGTCGTATTGATATCAGAATTTATCGGTCGGAGGTAATCGTGAAATCCTGGAGCAAATGCGAGAAACCAATCAAGGAGGAGGCTATAGAGATTTGCACCAAGGATGTAGAGGAAAACTCCTCCGACGAACCAGAGAGTTTTCGTAAGTGGGAGATTATGTCCGAGGAGTGGCTCAAAGAAGGCTTTGAGATTTTTCACGATGAGATAGCCTGTTGTCTTGAGAAAACTTGATTCTTTTTTTGATGCGAGATAGAGTATACCTGAGAGGATAGCCACTATTACGATAAATATCCAGGTAGAGAACACAGTATTTGTGACATACGAGAGGTACCCACTTTCAGCAAATGCATGCGGAGGAACGGACAGAATATGTGGTGCATCGTAGGCTTCCATATGGGTAAGGATTATAGATGAAATTTGTGAATTGCAAGCGCTAAAAAAATACTGAAAAATAAGAGGTATTTATTCCCTCCTTTTCACTTTGTATATTTCACTTTTTACTCCTTTATCCGAGAGCTATAAATCTCGTTGTTTCTGCTTCGAGATCAGCTGTCTTCACTGACGCTGAATCACTTGTCTCAACAGTCTGCCCGAGCTTTGCGAGGAATTCTGCAGATTTCGCACCAAATGGTACGACGACAGATGCTTCCCATGTTTCTACTGTTTTCCAGAGTGCTTCACTCGCTGGGAAGATAACCATGTCTTTGTTATTCACATCTCTGACTGCTTCGAGACTATCAGCAATAGTTCATTCTGGGAGGTAGATGAGGGTCTTGCCTTCGAGAGTGATGATATAGAGGAGATTTGGACCAGCCTCTCGGATTTCTACGAAGACACCGCGTCGCTCGAATTCTCCAGGAAAATCCATGACATAATCATCAATGACGACTGATTCAGGATTGAGGACGAAATTCGCATCACCAGAATGGATCTCTATATGATTGTTTTTGAAATTGAGGTTCATACGCCCAGAGTTTAATAAGTTTAATTTGTTTTGTTCGTTTTATTGGTTGGCAGAACAGGGAGGAGTATATGAAAGTGAAGAGAAGTTGCAAGCGGCTACATAAACCCTCTATTTTCCTCAACAATCTCATAGACCGCTGGCTTCATTTTTACTTTTTTGAGTTGCTCGGGAGTAAGCCAGACGAATCCGACGAATCGTTCTTCTTTTTGTACCATTGGTTTCTTCGTGCCGAGGTATTCGACGAGATAGAGGTGGACATCTTTATCGATGGTAGGATGTCCTGTCTTGTGTCGAGCTGTGAAAGAAAATGATATAGTTTTGATGAATTTTTTGATACGGAGCATGTTCGCTTCCAGACCTGTCTCTTCTGCGATTTCACGAATTGCTGCATCAGCGGGAGCCTCATTGTCTTTTGTGTGTCATTTTGGCAGAGTGTAGACGATTTTCCCACCTGAATTCTTCCACTTGAGCAAGAGGACTTCGATAATACCCCCATGGCGGCGATAGACTATGCCTCCGGCACTTTGTTCGAACAGATGTGACATG
>CAYQWU010000054.1:0-1532 GCA_964421335.1 uncultured Candidatus Peribacteria bacterium | reverse complement strand
ACATGACATTTTCTCGGTCTCTCTTTCCAAGCAAGCATCTGGTCAAAAAATCTCTCATAGAGTTCAAATCCTGTCTGTACACCTCAGAGGAATGCCATCCGTGGCTCGTGCATGAGTCAGGAATTTATCTCCACCTCGCGCACATACGGGAGATTGGCAGTAATAAGTATCTCTTCTGGAGGTGAATTCCGAAGTTCCCGAATAAGAGGCTGAAGTAAATCTCATTGTAGAAAAGTAATTCCTTCATTTTGTACTTGGTGGAAATTTTCTTTCGCCAAACCCAACGCATCCTGACTCATATCAGTCGCAAATACTGTGAGAGATCGCCCTGCCTTTGAGAGAAGAGAAATCGGGATAATACCACTCCCCGTGCCTACATCAGCAATGGTTTGAATTTGTGGATTTTTCTCCAGGAATTTGAGACAGTACTTGATCAGCTCTTCTGTTTCGAGGCGAGGGATCAGAGCGCGTTTATCTGTGATAAATCTCTGCCCCATAAATATCACATAACCATCGGTGTATTCTTCTGGTATGGGTTGATTTGAAGTCATGATATTACTGTACAAAAAGCTTCACTTCCCATGCGCCTCCTGGGAGAGAATAGCTGAGAATCCATGGGTTGAGCTCACGGAGTTCTTGGTAGTCTATGTCGTTATTGAGTGCCCAGATACGGAGATCGAGAATAGGCCCATCGATGACTCTCGTTTTTGTTTCGGGGATTTCGAAGACTTGTCCCAGCATTTCTGGAGAGAGGATTTTCCATCGATTCTCCATCAAGTATTTGATGGCAATGATACGGTAGACATAGTTTCCCGTTTCACCATTGAGGACGAGATCATAGTAAGTCCGTGCTTGGGGTTGTGCTGCCTGATCTCTCTGGAGACCATTTTCTCCTCGATTGTATGCTGCCGCAGCGAGGGTCCAGTTTTCAAAAATTTTGTAGAGATGAAGTATGTAGGCACCAGCTACTCTTGTCGCCTTCTCGAAGTGCAGTCGCTCGTCTATCTCGTTATCCACACGAAGTCCGTATCGTCGAGCTGTGTCAGGCATGAGCTGCCAGATACCTCGTGCACCAGCATGGCTCTCAGCATCATTTTTGAGACTACTCTCCGCGACTGCGAGGTATTTGAAATCCTCGGGAATTCCCACTTCATGGAAATATGATTCTATATAGGGAAAGTATGAGCGAGCGTATTTGTGGTAGAGGAGGAATTGGTAGAGCGTGAGATGTGTGACGAGCATTTCTGACTCGAGCTTCTCACGACCACGAGGATTCTCGAGGGGATCCAGTGGGAGTCGTTCACTGGCGAAATCGAGACGACTGAGGTCGATATCGAGTGGAGTGAAGGAGATTTTTTCTCCTGTGTAGGAGATATAGGGCAGACGAAAAATCGCCACTCCTCCGATGAGCAGTACGATAACCAGGACCATGATGACAAAAATCTTTGGCCGTCAGATGAGATATGATTCCCAGCGCATGAGGTGAGTATACTTATTATTTTACAAAAAAATACTCCCCGGAGGGAGTATTT
>CAYQWU010000053.1:0-5784 GCA_964421335.1 uncultured Candidatus Peribacteria bacterium | reverse complement strand
AAAAGAAGGAGAAACCATCAAAAAACTCGTGACAGACAAAAAAGCAGAATGGACTCAGCTCAAACAAATCTACATCGACGAACTCAAAAATCGCCAAAAATCAAACGAAGACGCAGGAAAAATCGACGATCTCAAGAAATCTCTCGGTCTCGATGAAGAGGAGAATAATTAGCTTATTTTTCTATTATGACTACTTGATGTCTCAACATGGTTGCTGGTTCAGCTATCCTTGGAATCGCTACATCCACAGTCTTAACAAATACTATTAAAGAACATAATAGCTCCAAAGCCCTGAGGCTGATAGAAGAAACTACTCCTTCTATCGGCGAAATAACAGATGAGAAAATGATTGCCCTCTTGAAAACACAAGGAATTACGATGGATGTAGAGGAATTATCCAAATATAGGGAGCAATATAATACTCTTAGTGAAAAAGAGCAGATACAATTAATGCGTCGCTACGCCGATACTCCTCTGTGGCCCTGGTTGCCAGGTTGAGTTGTTTGATTGTTGGCATTTTGTGTGATGGGGGCTCGCTGGGGATTCATAAATTAGAGAAATTCATTGCGAACATCTTTCTCCCCTTGTCATGAGGGATAGACTTGCACGGGTATAAAAAGAGATATGCTAGAGTGTAGTTAATTCTTCTCTCGATTTTATGAAAAAAATATTCCTCTCTTTTGTACTCTGTACTCTGTACTTTGTACTGAGTGAAGCTCATGCTTATACGAGTGCTGATGTCGCTATCGCAAATGGTCTCGCTGATGCAAATATCATCGTCGATCAGAGGACTAATCCGGATAATTATCGACTCGATGCGAGCATATCTCGTCAGGAAGTCATCGGAATGACCCTGAAGCTGAAGAATATTGCCCTTCCAAATAACTATACTTGTAAGGGATATTTCACTGATGCGACTTTCAGTAAAACTCATGCTGATTCATGGGTCTGCCGTGCTGTCGAGCTCGCTGCTGACAGAGGTCTCATCACACGAGATAGTGCGACGACCAGGCCATCTGATAAAATCACAAAAGCTGAGGCTCTCGCTCTCGCATGGAAATGATCTGGTATGGACATCGAAGTGCATGAAGACGAGGATGGGACATTTTATGATGCAAGTGGCAAGACTGCAGAAAAATGGCAAGAAAATCTCCTCCAGACAGCGCTCGAAGCTGGCGTGATTACGGCTACTCGTGATGCTTCTGGTGGATTCGTGAAACTCCTCTGGAATCATAATAGTCCCGCTACGCGCAAAGAAGTTTTCGCTATCATAGCGACTCTCCAGGTACTCAAGAATGTCGGAAATCAAACACTCTACCTCAATTTCTCTGGTGAAGTACAATACAAACCAAATAAAACACAGGTTCTCAGTAGCGATTCAACTATGGTCGCAAATCTCGAAAGTAAAAATTTCTGAGCAGTCGTCGCTGCCCTCTCACCTGTTCCTGCGCAATACAGGACAGAATGAAATACGCTCTTCGTCATGCAGACATCACCTGACCTCTGGGGACATGTCACCTACTCAAGTATTTCAACACTTTTCGGGAAGGTCTTCCAACAATACTCATCATACAATCCATATGACAAGGCTATTGCCGCGATGCTCCGACGATTCAATCTCGCTTCTGAAGTCGATTTCTATGCTCTCCCCTATGGTGATCTCTGGGAGAGAACTCGAGACTATATCGAGCAATACTACGCTGACGAATTCATGAATGCTCCGATAGCTTATCCTGCAACTGAACAATAATCCCATGCGAATCGCTCTCCTCACTGGCGGAATCTCTGCAGAACGCCCCATCAGTCTCCGAAGTAGTGAATGACTCACGAGCTTCATAGCTCAAACCGAGCATACCTGTGATGTCTATGATATACCGACAGAGCTCGATGATTTCCTCACGAAATACAGTGAATACGATATCGTCCTCCCCTATATTCACGGTCAGTACGGGGAAGATGGCATCCTCACCGGACTCTGTGAAACACTCGGACTGAGATATATGTGATGTCCTGCGACCACTCACGCTCTGTGTATCGATAAATTTCGCACGAACTGTGTCATAGAAAAGATAGAAAAGAGAGTCAAAATACCCCGATCGTGGCTCGTCGGTGTAACGACATTTGATGATGTGGGTATTACACAGGAAACAGAACAACTGCCCTATCCACTCATCGTGAAACCAAATATGGGGGGGAGCTCAGCATTTACCAAAAAGGTTTCTACCTATACCGAGCTCACGGCTGCTATAGATGTCATCAAAAATGCTTCTGTTGAATGAATGGTTATAGGAAACAAACATTTCAAGACTGCTCCTGATACAGCCCTCGTCCAAGAATGTATCGAAGGGGAAGAATATACAGTCGGGATCACAGGAACACCAGATGATGCTCAAGCTCTCCCTATCATGCAAATCGTGAATGTGAAAGCAGCCTTTTTTGACTGGCAAGAAAAATATGAATCAGACGGAAGTAATGAGATCTTCCCAGATAATATAAATCCCGAGCTCAAGGAAAGACTGATTCTCGCATCACGAGTAATCTACTCGTCTCTCAATTGTCGCGGTCTTGCTCGTATCGATTATCGTGTTCGAGGAAACAAAATATTCTTCCTCGAGGTAAATACATTTCCTGGTGCTACAGGAGCATCATTTATCCCAAAAATGTGGCAAAAAACTGGGAAGGGTATGGGCGAATTTATAGAGATGCTCATCGAGACATCAATTCCCCGGAATTAGAGCGAATACCTAGGGAATCGGACATGTTATTGAATGCGAGAAGATCTGGCATATTCGTCTGATAGGTATGGAAGAATGCTCTCAATTCTGGGGAGAAATATGGCATTGCTTGTGCAAATTCTGCATCTGTGACGAGGTTCATCATGCTGTACCCTGGGAATCGGACGAGCCACTCCGCTTCGACATCGTTTGCGAGAAATTCTCTGAAGAGTTGTGGTTCTCGTGTTTTCTTCCCATCAAGTGGGTCCAATATATACCACTCATTATCATCTCCGAGGAACACGGCAACTCGATGTCATTGGAGGCCAACAGGTCGTCGACCAACAAAACGGTACACATCAAAAACTGTTTCAATATGGGCATCATGTCGCTCTGTGAGGGCATCGAGTAGGGCTTTTTTCTGAGTGAAAGAAGTCAGTGTACCGTAGATACGACCAGACCGGATGAGATCATTTGCATCACCTCGGGCAATATCAGTGGATGGTACTCCCATAGATTCGAGCAGGAGTACGATATTATTGCGCGCTACAAATGAACAAGCACTCACGCTCTTTTCGAGTATATCATACGATTCGACACTCGCGACGACGACGGTTCCATTATCGAGGATGGTGGGTTGTTTTATGGGTACTCTGGGCGTCAGGACGACGGTTTCTGTTTCTGGAACTCAGGCAATATTACTTTCTTCTGCAAACACAAAAGAACTCATACTGAAGACAACTATTATTCACACTATCGCCGATAAATTCGAAAGAAGCATAGAAAAATCTGTAAAAAGGGTAAGGCCAAACGAACTGAAGTCAACCAAACAGTATTTACAATAAAAACGATGTTGCGAAAAAGAGGGTCATTCCTATAATAATTTTACATGAAAAAATACACAATTATTACTCTCGCTCTCTCCCTTCTCTTGCTTATTGGAAGTGGTCTCATGATATGGCTCGAGACTCGTTTCCCTATCCTTCATATACCTCGTATGATTATAGGTTCTATTGTCGTATTGGGTGTACCATGATACTGGATTACGCGCTGGACTTTCCCTCATACAGAAGGCCAAAAACTCATAGACCCAACGGATGAAGAAGCAACACCCTCAACAACAGATGAAGAAGTACACGAAATTGATGGACTTGAACGGTTTGTGCTCTCAGTTGCTCTCTCTATCTCTTCTGTACCACTTCTCCTCTTTTATGTGAATTTTCTCGGCGTACCCCTCACCGTCTGGAGTGTTTACTGGACTATAGTATGAGTCTCTGTTGCCTCTATGGTAGCTACTTTTTTTATAGAACGCCGCCATGCCCAACTTCATAACTAGACATTGGCATTTTGTTTGGTGATTTTTTGCACTCACGCTCGCTGTCCTCTCGCTTGGGTATGATCTCTATCCACAATTCCCTAGTATGTGTGTCATATTGGGTATTGTATTAGCCATCCTTATTGATACGCTAGAGCCCATCCCCGCGGTAAAGAGACACGACTGGAATGCTCTCTACGCTGATGTACGAGGTGGGAGAGTGGACATCGGTCGCAGTTTTCTCTTTTTTCATTCAAAACTCATCTTCCCAACACTTTTCACCATATATCTCATACTCCTCATACTCCAGAAGGTCAAAGTCGTCCCAACAGAATGGCAATCTTATGCCTCCGCCTCAATAGAAACGCTTCAGCTCCTCTGGGTGACCCTTATTAGTGCTGTGCTCACGAATTTTACAGGCCTCAAAGACAATGCCTACGAAGTCGAACATACTGGAATCTGGGCAAATATTCTCACTATTATGCTCATCTGCCTGCTCGCATATGGTGGTATGTGGTCTATATTTGTAGAGATTGCCGTGATTGGTCGTGTCGCATATTTCGTAGCCTTGAGCGTGGGCATCCTTATAGCGCTGGTGAGCTTCATGATACTCACTGAGCCAGAGGAGGAAGACTGAAAAAAAGAACAAGCTCCTAGTCCAAAACTATCGTAATATGACGAAGCTTATCATTCAAATCCCCTGTAAGAATGAAGAAGAAACTCTTCCTCTCACTTTTCACGATCTGCCAAAACATATTCCTGGAGTCGATATAGAATATCTCATTATCAACGATGGAAGTACAGATAGGACGACGGAGGTAGCACGCGAACTTGGTATCCATCACATCATTGAATTCAAGGCTAATCGTGGTCTCGGAACAGCTTTTCACCATGGAGTCATGCATGGCCTCATGCTCGGAGCTGACATCATCGTCAATACCGATGGCGACAATCAGTATCCTGGTCATCGGATTCACGATCTCATCAAGCCTCTTCTCGAATGACGGGCAGAGATAGTTATTGGTAACAGAAATACTGGAAAAAATCATCACTTTAGTCCTTTTAAGAGGTCTCTTCAGAGAATGGGTAATAGAGTGGTGAGTTTCGTCGCAGGAACGAAAATCCCCGATTCTGTGAGTGGATTTCGTGCGTATTCTAGCGAGGCACTCTACGAGATAAATGTGACCTCTCGTTTTTCTTATGTTGTCGACACACTCATTCAGGTCTATAAAAAATGACTCGCCATAGAATGGATAGATATTGAGACACACGCCTCTACCAGACCTTCTCGGCTCTTCCGTAACATGGGTGAGCATATCAGTAAAACTACTATGAATATAGGACGAATATACCTCCTCTACGAACCATTGAAAGTATTTTTTATTCTCAGCCTCCCCTCTCTCATTCTGGGACTTATCTGAGTACTACGATTTATTCACGCATACATTTTTACCAATATTGGTCGCGATATGATACAATCACTCTTTATCTCGGGCGTTTCTGTGACCATTGGTGTTACCCTCTTTTCACTCGGAATCATTGGTGATCTCATGTCCAAAAATCGTACTCTCGCAGAACAACAGCTCTCACTTCAGAAAAGACAGAGATATCCAGAGCAATAATTTGTCTGATAAATTTGTATTTTGAGATGCGGTATGGTATCATAAAACTATGCCATTTTAGCTGCAATAACGACGAAATAATACAAAAAAGAATCCTTCATCGAATATTTCGGAAATGAATACCAGGGAAAAC
>CAYQWU010000052.1:0-5934 GCA_964421335.1 uncultured Candidatus Peribacteria bacterium | reverse complement strand
ATTTTGATTTACAGAAACCTGTCGTCTGAATCTCGAGCGTGTTTCCGTCGAGGTGCATATGCGCCGTCTTTAAAAGGGGGATAATGGTGCTTTTGATGCCAGCCTTTTCGAGTCTCGAGAGAAATTCTTCAGAGCTAAATACACTGTTATCTATCTTTGTTCATTCTTCCGCAGGAGTTTCTCAGACTTCTTCAGAAACTGGTGGTTCTTCTTGTATTGCTGGTTGTATCTCAGGAAGTTCTTCAGGCAGTATTTCAGAGATTGTTTCTGTTTCTTCTGGTACTGTTTGTATCTCTGGTATGTTTTCCTGGACTTCTTCGACCTTTTCTGTAGCAGGATTCACTTCTGGTGCTATCACGGGAGTCTCTTTCACTCTTGGTGGTGGCATCATACCTCTGACTCGTTCATAGAGCGCCATACGGAGTATGTCCATAGGGACTGAGACTTGGCGACTCTGTACAAATACGCGCGTGAAGAGATCAAATATTTCTCTGTATGCAGGGAATGCATTTTTCTGAAAAGCTTCACCGATATTGTCGACGATCCACTCTGTCATCTGTGTCGAGAATTGTCGCACATCGATTGCTTCGTCATCAATTGTTGAGATGATATGGGCGATAGCCGCGCCATCACCACTGATACAAGCATCAAATGTCTCACGGAGGAATCCAGTATTGACGAGATGGAGCGCTTCTGTCACATTTTTTTCTGTGACGGATGCATCTATGATACACTTCTCGAGCAGAGTCAGTGAATCACGGATGCTTCCTCGAGCCCTATTTACTAACATGTGGAGAGCATTTTCTTCGTAGGATATTTTTTCTTGTCCGCAGATTTTGACGAGCAAATCGTAGATGTCTTTTTCACTGAGTTTCGTCAGATCAAAACGGATAACACGAGAGAGGACTGTATCAGGGACTTTGTGAATCTCAGTGGTCGCGAGTAAGAAAATAACATGAGCTGGGGGCTCTTCGAGAGTCTTCAGGAGTGCATTAAATGCATTTTTTGAGAGCATGTGGACTTCGTCGATGATGTAGACCTTGTATTTGCCTTGAGTTGGTGTGAATTTGGCATGCTCGATAATTTCACGGATATCATCTACGCCTGTATAGCTCGCCGCATCTATCTCGATAACATCAATCATTTTTCCGTTATCAAATGCGACACAATTCTCACAAATATGACACGGATTTCCGTCTGGTGTGATGCTGGTGCAGTTGACCGCTTCAGCAAATATTCGGGCGAGTGTTGTTTTCCCGATGCCGTGAAATCAGAAGAATATATATCCATGATGAAACGAGTGTGTTTTGCAGGAGTTCGCGAGGATTTTTTTCACGAAATCCTGACCGACGACATCGGAGAAATTTTTCGGGCGATATGACTGATAGAGGGACATATGCCTGAATTATAGAGAAAAAAGAGGAAAGTCACTCTTATTTTACACCCCTCTAAAAAATATAAAAATACCTGTTTTTTTCCTCATTTTCCATATACTCAAGCCAATAGTATGACTTCAAAGCCCCTCATCTACCTCGACTACGCTTCCACTCATCCTCGCTCGGAGGAGATTATGCAGGTGAGGAATGAATTTGAGCGGACTTCGTATGCGAATATCGGACGAGCGAATTATGACCTCGCGGAAGCCGCGATGATTGCGTATCAGGATTCAAAAAAAACTGTTGCGGCTTGGATAGGTTGTGAGATAGTAGAGGTTCTCTATACCTACTCTGCGACCTATGCCCTCAATCTGCTCGCTCTCTCTCTCGAACACAACTGAGTTCTGCAAAAAGGAGATACTATTCTCCTCTCACTCTCTGAACATCATGCAAATATTGTCCCCTGGCAGATGCTGGCTGAGCGAGTGGGCGCAATGGTCAAATTTGTCGAACTTGATAACAATTATTCCCTCAACCTCGATGACCTCAAAAATAAATTGGATGATTCTGTAAAGGTCGTGAGTGTCCAGTACGCGAGCAATGTGACGGGGGCTATTCACCCAGTCAACGGTATACGAGATATCATAGGCCCTGACCGTCTCTTCGTCGTGGATGCTTCGCAGATGGGGATTCATGGTCCTCTCAATATGAAGGGTATACACTGTGATGCTATGGTGCTCTCAGGGCATAAGATGATGGCAGATACGGGTATTGGCGTGCTCGCTCTCTGGAAGGTTCTCCAGAAGGCATGGCAATCGCCTGTGAGTGGAGGTGGAGCGATAAATTTTGTGCATACCGATGGCTATGAACAGGCTGGTATACCAGAACGATGGGAGCCAGGTACGCCACATATCACTGGGGCTGTGACACTCTGAGCTGCGGTGAAAAATCTCCTGAAAATCACTCCCGAAAAACGAAAAAATTATTCCGATTTGAAGAGTTTTATTGATACAGCTTTTGAGAAATATACAGAAAAATGATTGCGAGTTATTCATTCTTCTCAACCTGACTCTCTCGGAGTTTGGTCATTTTCTATCCCATGAAAACATCCCAGTGATATTGCTGATGGATTTGCAGAAGAGGGTATTTGTCTCCGTTCTGGTCATCATTGTTGTGAGCCATTGCACGATTATCTGTGAGTACAGTGAACGGTACGACTGAGTATAGGATATGATACGACACAGGCTGAAATTGAGAGATTTTTTGCAGTTCTCGAGTCTTTCTTATAATTATTTTATGAATAAAATTCGCTTCCTTTTTCTCCAGGCGCTCTTCCTCATGACGCCACTTATCTATGCCTGGCTCTATATCCCTGGTATCGGTGTTGATCTCGCTCGAGTCGTGAAATTTGTCCTCCCGAGCCTGTCGTGGTCATGATTTGAATCAGTCAAAGTAAGCTTTTTCCTCTTCTGTACCCTCGGAGCACTTGTAGCTCATCTGGTGGATATTTTCCTCTCAAAAAAACCAGTCTACCTCTCGCGATGTTTTATGATTTCACTGGGAGTTTTTTTCTTGTGGACAGTTATTTCACTCTGGCTGAACTATAGTGGGAATATTTATTTCACTTCTGGTAATCCTGAGAAAAGACATGGATGGTTTTTTTATATGGCTCTTTTTTCTCTCTTTTTCCTCCTCAAATCAGTCTCCTCAAAAGAACGCAGACAGCTCCTGTATACCAGCTTTTTTGCTTTTCTCGGAGTGCTCATCTATGCAGTATTTCAGAAGATAGGTCTCGATCCGCTCGCGCCATTTTATGAGACACGACTTGATATGAATCGAGCTTTCGGGAGTCTAGGTAATCCCAATTATCTCGCAGGATTTATCCTCATCATGCTCCCACTTCTTCACGAGACAATATTTGTCCACAAATGAGCACATAAGGCTCTCTGGGATATCATTCTCTGGGTCGTAGGGGGTATCGTCATTTATTGGACAGGGAGTTATCTCGCGTGGATTATTTTTGTGGGGTATGTTCTCGTCATTTTATTGACCCATATAGTTCCCAAAAAGAAACACCGTGATATCTTTTGGATTTCTCTGGTCGTTGCTGCATTTGTCGGGGGAATTATTTTCTGGCAGGAATATGGTCGAGATGTTCTCGAGATGCAGAAAATGAAATGATTCATCGCTAGGTGGTATCTCTGGAAAACCGGCATAGCAGCACTGATGTACAATCCGTGGCATTTCCTCTTCTGATATGGTCCTGATGGTTTCCTGGCTGTGTCTGAATACTTCCGTCATCCACTCCTCTCAGTTTACGAAGATGCTTCCTACCGGATAGACCGGAGTCATAATGTTTTTATCGATTTTGCTCTCCATTTTGGTTTTCCTCTCCTGGTAGTCGTGCTCTTCTTTATTGGTCGCAGCCTCCCTCATATATCCCATGGCAAGAGGGTTTCACTTCTCTTGTTTGCCCTGTATTTCTCTTTTAATATACCAGTCTTGATACATTTTCTTATCGTTTTGCAGATTCTTACTTATCCTCAATCGGAGAATCGTCATCACTGATAAGTCCGTGATTCTGGAGAGCTTCTGCCACTTTTTTTCAGAATAGTTTCTGACTTTTTTCAAATGTCCACGAAGAGAGTTCTTCTATTCTTGAAACAGCCTTGAGTATTTTTTGTCTGGCTACTGGACCGATTCATGGTATCTCATCGAGGAGTGTTTTTGTATAGGATTTTTCACGAGAACTGCGGTTATAGTTGATAGCAAATCTGTGTGCTTCATCGCGAATTTTCTGGAGCATCATGAGTTCTGGCGATCATTTTTCGAGAAGGGTTGGATTGGATTTCTTTGGAAGGAATACTTCTTCGATTCTTTTTGCGAGCGAGATGATAGGCGGGGCAAAATCAGCAGATGCTTTCTCTATAGCTTCTGTAGCATGGGAGAGTTGTCATTTCCCACCATCGATGATGATGAGATCTGGCCATGGGTCTTCGCCACGCACAGCTCCCAGACTGCGCCGTGTGAGTATTTCTTCCATTGATGCGAAGTCGTCTATTTTTCCTGTTTCGAGGGTTTTTATTCTGTATTTTTTGTACCGTTTTGTATCGGGTTTTCCATTGACGAGGACTGATTTGCTCGCGACGGTGTGTTCGCCATGACTATGTGATATATCGAAGCATTCGAAGACGATTTCTTTTTTCTTTGATAGTTCCTTTGTCTCGAATCAGAGTTTTTCCATCAGATCTACCATAGTTTTCTTTGAGAGTGTTGCATTTTTGAGTCAGGACATCTCTTCTTGATACGCAAAATTGAGGAGATTGGTATGTGCGAATTCGAGGATGCGGACTTTTTCTCCTCGGCTCGGATGACGGAGAGATATTTTTTGTGTTTGAGCTAATTTGGACATATCAGAGAATCATTCCAGGGGGATATCTGTATAGAGTGTTTTTACTTCTTCTCGTATGAGATAATGTATGAGCGCTTGTTCGACCAGGAGAGAAGTTTCTTCCTGTAGGGGATTGGCGAGTTCGTATTCGTGCACACCGACTATCATCCCATTTTTCACTTCCACGAAGCTCAGAAATATGTGATTGTATTTCTCGAGCATGATAGCAACGGTAGCATCTCCATCTATTGCATCGCGGACGATTTGTCTGTTGCCAGTAGTTTCTATCTGCGTGATGAGATTTTTGTATTCGCTTGCTTCTTCATATTTTCTTTCATCGGCTGCTTGCTTCATTTTCTTTTTGAGATCGTCGATGACGGTATCCTGCTTTCCCATGAGGAAATCTCGTGCCTCTCCGAGTCTTTCTTTGTATGTTTTTAGAGCATTTATATCTCCAGTACAGTGACCAGGACAGAGTCCGATGTAGGTATCCATACAGGGCGGTCAGAATTTTTCTATTTTTTCATGGTTGCCGAGTCTGAAGAGTTTTCTTGTAAAGCGAACAAAGCTGTATGTATCGAAATACTGGCTATAAGGTCAGAAGTATTGTCCGTGTTTCGTTTTTATTCTCGTACGAACCAGGCAAGGGATCTCATCGTCCGTTATTTTCATATAGGAGAGATTTTTCCCATCTTTCATGAGGACATTGTATTTTGGTTGATTCTTTTTGATGAGATTGGTCTCGAGCATGAGCGCTTCTATATCAGTTTTCGTCTCTATATAGTCTATTTTTTCTACTACCTTGACCATTTTTTTCTTTGCAAAATTGAGCTCTGCTCCGGCAACAAAATATGACCTGACACGGGACTTCAGATTGTTCGATTTACCGATATAGATAATTGCATCCTGGGCGTTCTTCATCAGATACACACCGGGACAAGTCGGGAGATGGCTATAGATTTTTTCCTCTTTTTTTACCATGACGCCATCATAAATACAAAGTACAAAATACAAAATGAAAGAAGTTCAAAAAAATCCCCCACCGAGGCGAGGGATTTTTTATTGAGAAACTGAATTATTCAGCCATGAGACGAGTGATAGCAGCATCAAAGTTTGCTTCTGGTTGAGCACCAGAGACGACTTCATATTTACCAGTCTTGGTATTGA
>CAYQWU010000051.1:0-6029 GCA_964421335.1 uncultured Candidatus Peribacteria bacterium | reverse complement strand
ACCAGGGACCAATCGGTTATGAGCCGACTGCTCTAACCCCTGAGCTATAGGTCCACATGGCGGTGAGTGAGGGATTTGAACCCTCGCGGCAACTTTCGTCACCCTACAGGATTAGCAATCCCGCCCCTTCAGCCACTTGGGTAACTCACCGTGTGAGAGGGATTGTATGAAAAGTTTGCCCCGGAGCAAATTTTTATTCTTCTTCTGTATCAATGTATTCCCCTTCATCACCGTTTCCTATTTCATCGTCTCCTATAATTGGATTCAGGTCATCATCTTCTCCATCTTCATCAAATCCCATCTCAACCATATTCTCTTCTTCTTGTTTCTTTTCTTGCAGGAAACTCACGAGCATATCCTGCTCAGACAGAGAGAGGTCATCACCGAAGTCTGCAGCATAATCTCGTATCTCTGTGGGCTCATGTTTGAGAAATTGCCAGATGATGAGTCATGGCTGATCATATCTGTGTAAGAGCAGATTATTGAGACGAACCAGAGACTGACGAACAGTTGGGTCAGCATCTTCGTAGTATGGAATATTGGCTACGAGATGAAGGTGGACATCTTCTTCATGAATTCTGTGGGCTTTTTGTGTTTCCTGGGCAATTCTCTGTTTTTCTACTGCATAATAATCATCATCAACTTCTATTGAAGCTCTTCACACGCTCTCAGGCATCTTTTTTGGGATTGTCATAGGGAGGAAAAGTACTACAATTTTACCAATGAAATACGAGTTTTCAATCAAATCCTCCATTTTATACTTTGTACTTTGTCTTTTGTATTTATAAAGAGTAAATGAAATTAACCAAGTCTCTCCTCCACACTACAGAAAGCTATATCCAGAGGCTCGCCCGCTGAGGGATAGAGACTGTGGAGGATTTACTCCTCTTCTTCCCTCGCGATATAGAGAATACCTCGGATGTCATCGACGCACTCGCCTATGTGAATATCCAGGAGAAAAATACGATTCGCGTGACACTCATCAATATCATACAGGAGCGGACAAAATCTCAGAAAAATCTGACAAAATTTCTCATCGTCGATAAGCACGGCATATCCGCTGAGTGCGTCTTTTTCCGTACGCCATTTTTCAAACAACCTATCAAACCTGGGGATACTATTATCGTACACGGAAAGCCTAAATACGAATACGGGAAACTCTCATTTCCTCAGCCTGATATCGAGCTTTTCGATGAGAAGCGTCAGGCATACCTCCCTATATATACAGAGATTCAAGGCATCAATACCAAGTGGTTCCGCGAGAAAATACCCCTCCTCTTCGAATATCTCAAATACATACCAGAAGTTTTACCCAAAGAAATACAGGAGGTGCGTACACATCGCCCCCGTATAGTAAATATCCGAGCACTTCATGCACCGGAAACTCTCGAGACCTACGAGCTCGCAAAGCATGAACTGGCCTACGAGGAACTCTTTGAGCTCCAATACCGGGCTCTGCAAAGGAAAAAAATCATCCAAGAAGCCAGTATCTGACATGTGAGAGGAACGCCTCTGGATGCTGAATTTATGAAAGAAGCTATCGGGCAACTCCCCTTTCCTCTGACAAATCACCAGAAAATCACCCTCTTTGAGATGCTCAAGGATATGGAGCGGGATATCTGTATGCAGAGACTTCTCCAGTGAGATGTGGGCACAGGCAAGACTATAGTAGCATTTCTCTCGCTCCTTCACTGGGTCAGATGAACAGGATGACAAGTAGCCTATATGGCTCCGACGACGATACTCGCGACACAAGTAGCGAGGAAAATGGCAGAATTTCTCGAACCATACGGTATCAGCTCTGCTCTCCTTCTCTGAAGTCTGAAAGCAAAAGAAAAAAAAGATATCAAATCAGCTCTCAAATCAGGAGAACTCTCCGTCGTGGTTGGGACGCATGCTCTCATATCTGAGGACACGCATTTCCAGAATCTCTCCTATGTCATCATCGATGAGCAACATCGATTCGGCGTCGAGCAGCGCGAGAAGCTCACGGAATACATCAGTAAATGAGTTCTCCAGACCGCACTTGGAGATACTCCTGAATCACTCAATGAAGTCTCAACTTTTCCACATGTCCTCATGATGACCGCGACGCCAATCCCGAGAACACTCTCTATGGCTCTGTATGGGAATCAGGATATCTCGATCATCCGTGAATATCCAGCTAATAGAAAACCAGTCACCACAAAAATCGTCACCCCAGCACACGCACATGAGGCCTACTCCTGGATAGAAGCACAGATGCAAAATGGTCATCAAGTGTATTGGGTATCACCCCTCGTCGAAGAAAGTGAGAAGATAGATGCCGTATCCGTGCATGAAACAGCAGAGAAACTGGGCATGCTCTTCCCAGAGAGAACGGTAGGAATACTTCATGGACGCATGTCCGCTGATGAGAAGGATACAATCATGCGAGACTTCATAGCGGGTCACTATGATATACTCTCCTCCACCTCTGTGGTAGAAGTAGGCGTCGATAATCCCAATGCGACGGTCATGTGTATCGAAAACGCTGAACGATTCGGACTCTCACAGCTTCATCAGTTCCGAGGTCGTGTCGGCCGAGGCGATGCCCAATCATACTGTTATCTCCTGTCTGATAATGCCAATGCAGAAAGACTGAGAGCACTCGAGAAGACCAATGATGGATTTGAGATATCAGAGATAGATATGCAGCTCAGAGGCCCTGGAGAAGTCTACGGAGTGCGTCAATCAGGCGTTCCAGACCTCAAACTCGCATCCATCATGGATCTCGAGAAAATCTATGAAATACGCAAGGATATAGAGGAATATCTCGAAAAATAGATACTACAACACTATTTTTATATTGTGCAAGTTATTTTAACGACTTTTTTTATCGAAAGTGTTGGAAAAGAGGAAAAATATATGGTACATTGCTTGTGTATAAATAAATCTTTATGAAAAAATACACCCTCATCCTCGTTGCAAGCCTCATCTCTAGTATGGCATTTGCACAAATCCTCCCCTTGGACATCACTGGTGAATTCTCATCAGACGCCAATGGAGACACCATGTCAGGCGAAGTCACAGTGCTCAATTCAGCACCAAGCATGTCCGACGAAATCGACATTGCTCTCCCTTTTGACCCATTAGAAGTCGAAACTGAGTCAGATGCTGGAGACACTGTTCTCCCTCCATACTCACTCAATTCTGCTACTTATGTACAGACTGGTCCAGCAGCTATTATTGCTTTTATGCTTATTGCTCTCCTCGCAGCAGGTATCTATAACTACCGTGTTCGTACTCAGAAGGATTCGTAATAATCAAATCCAACTAAAAAGCCTTCCAAGATGGAAGGCTTTTTTATTTTAATATAACAACTGTGGATTATTCACCAGCTTTCTGAGAGTTTTGAAGAGCCTTTGTACCAGCCTTCTTGATTGGAACAAGCTTGCACTCTACATGCTTTCTCATCGTAGGATGGTTATCAAATCGTTTGAACTTTTTTGTCTTGTCCATATCGAGAGGATTCATCTTGATATAGCCACATTCTTTCCCTGATTCGAGAGAGATGAGCTTGAATTTTTGACCTTTTCCTTTTGCCATAAAAATACATTAAATATAGGGAAATATGTGTGGATTATACAAAAGAGTATTATTTTGCAAATTTTTATTGCATTTTGATGCCATTTTTGAGCATCGCCTCGTGGACACTGTGTGCTGCGAGGCATCATTCTGCTGCTGACATGATAGTCTGGCGAAATTTTGCAGACCCAGTTGTCACATCCCCGGCAGCGTAGAGACGGTCGTTTGAAGACTTTTGATGTTGGTCTATCTTGATACACCCTTCTTCATCGATTTCAACACCGAGATTCTGGATGAGATCAATACTCGGAACAGAGCCTACTGCGATAAAAATCCCCTGAGTAGGAATCGTTCGGCCATCTTTTGTAGTGACCGATTCAACTGCGAATTGACCATTTATCTCCGCTACTTCGGTATTATAGATGATCTCCATATTTGCTTCTTCTTGGACTTTCTTGACCCATATTTCTTCAGCCTTTGCCTTATCTTTTCGGACAAGAATTTTGACTGTTTTACACAGATGAGCGAGGTAGAGCGCCTCTGTAAAGGAGGAATCCCCTCCCCCGACCACGATAACATCGCGTCATTTAAAGAAATTACCATCACAGGTCGCACAGTATGATACACCTGCACCAAGCAAACGATCTTCACCAGGGACATCCAGGTGACGGTAGGCATTTCCTGTTGCGTAGATGAGAAAATCGCAAGTATATACTTCTTTACGAGCTGTAGTCACTTGAAGGTTTTTGTCAGGTAATTCTTCTATCTTTACGACCGTATCATAACTGATTTCGGAGCCAGATATTTTCGCATGTTCTTCAAATCTCTTCATGATATCAGCGCCTGATTCACTAATAGTGCCTGGATAATTCTCAACACAATGCGAAGTTCCGAGCGCCCCTCCTGGCTGCGCTCCGATGATGAGATTACGAATACCATAACGACTCGCATACATTCAGGCAGGAAGCCCAGCAGATCAGGTTCAGATGATAATGAGTGGATAGTGGGTGGACATAATTTTAATTGCACAAATGAATTCAGCAGATTTTAATTGTAGTCTTTTTATTATATCTGCAAATTATCTACACAAAATTTATCAATTACAATTACATAATATTGTCAAGCTATTCTCTTTTTGTGGGAATGATTTTTTTTCTACGCTAGTGGCATGTCAAAAAACCTCGTCATAGTAGAGTCTCCTGCAAAAGCAAAGACCATTGAAAAGTATCTCTGAGCTGATTATACCGTGAAGGCATCAGTCGGTCACATCCGTGATCTCGAGAAGAAAAAAATGGGTATCGATATAGAAAATGGTTTTACTCCTACCTATATAATAGACGAGGACAAAAAAATGGTTGTTTCAGGACTCAAAAAACTCGTAAAATCTGCAGAGGTTGTCTACATAGCAACGGATGAAGATCGTGAATGAGAAGCTATCGGATGGCATCTGTGTGAAGCACTTGGCCTCGATCCAAAAACAACAAAACGCGTCACCTATACTGAAATCACAAAGAAAGCAATTGAAGCTGCCCTGGCAAAACCACGAACGCTCGATATGGATCTCGTCTATGCTCAGCAGGCAAGAAGAATCCTTGACCGAATCGTAGGTTTCGAAGTCTCCCCTATCCTCTGGAGAAAAGTCCCAAGCACTACAACACTCTCCGCTGGTCGAGTCCAGTCTGTGGCTGTCCGACTCATCGTCGATCGTGAGAAAGAAATCGAAGCATTCGTCCCAACAGAATCATGGAAGATGCGTGTGAAGCTGGATAAAAATGTCATTGCCGAGCTCGCAAAAGTAAATGGCAAAGCTCCGAACATCAAAACGCAACAAGATGCTGAGACATTCCTCAAACAGTTCGGTGGAGGTACAGAAATCAAACCGGGTGAAAAAGAGAAAACACTCGTTGCATCACTCAAGCAAAAATATGGCTTCACTCTTGACGAAGTCGATACAAACGAAACATTTCGTATGCCAGGTGCACCTTTTACTACCTCTACACTCCAGCAGGAAGCGAGTCGCAAGATGGGATTTGGTGTGAAACAGACTATGGGAATTGCTCAGTCTCTGTACCAAAATGGACACATATCCTATATGCGAACTGACTCAGTCAATCTCTCAGCTGAAGCGATATCTGCGTGCCAGAGCTACATCAATAGTTCTTATGGCGCGAATTACAGCATGCAAGAAGGTCGTAAATTTGCTACAAAAACAGCGAATGCTCAAGAAGCACATGAGGCTATCCGTCCGACTCATATCGAGCAAGATCCCTCAAGTATCAAACTCGAAGGAAATGAGCTCAGACTCTACAAGCTCATCTGGGAGAGAACGGTTGCATCACAGATGCAAGCAGCAAAAGTCCAAACAACAACCTACACTTTCGTCCCAAAAGACATAGATCAGAAATGGCAGACAAAGGGTCAAGTTATCCTCTTCGATGGATTCCTCAAGCTCTACGAAGAAGGAACTGATGATGAAGAAGAAA
>CAYQWU010000050.1:0-6043 GCA_964421335.1 uncultured Candidatus Peribacteria bacterium | reverse complement strand
GATCGCCTTGCTGAGCTCATCCTGTTGCACCTGTTGTATCCTCTGCCATAGTGGGAATTGTTAAGAACGGAAACCATTAGAATCGAGAAATGATTCTACTTTCTCGCGCAGTATATCATCGAATACACCATTTGTCCAGACTTTTTCGACATCGTCATCTGCGTCCAAATCCTGGAGAAGTTTCATCACTTTCACTCCTTGATCAAAATCGGTGATTTCTACTTCCATATTTGGGAGATATTCGAATCCACCAGACGCTTCAATATTCGCATTTCGTAGGAAATTCGCGACATCAGAGAATTGTTCACGCAGACAGATGAGCTGCGTTTCATCGCCCTCGACTACATAATCATCACATCCCGACTCGATGATCTGGTCTTCTGTGATAGCACTCGAAGCAACCACGAAGACACCACGATAACGGAACATATGATTGGAAACCGAACCGGTCTCACCGAGATTGCCACTATTTTTATTGAAATACGAACGGAAACTACTCGCCGTGCGATTACGATTATCACTCAGTGCTCGGACGATGACAGCGACACCACCAGCTCACATTCCTTCATAGATGATATCCTCGATGGCTGCCGCATCTTTATCCAGACCAGCTCCACGACGGATAGCCTTATCGATGACATCTCGCGGGACACTGTCCTTCTTTGCTTTTTCTATTGCAGTGAAGAGACTCGGATTTTCATCGGGATTGGCTCCTCACTTTGCTGCGAGAGAGATGAGCTTCGAATGCATACCATAGACTTTCCCTTTTTGGAGGGAACTTGCAGCTTTCTTATTTGCCATGACTGGTCAGCGTCACATAGTTTCAGGGGTTAATTATGGGGCTATTTTATCGAGATTTTTTATTGGGCAAGTTTCGTGGCTTTGCAAAGGGCATAAAAACTCTACACTATCCACGATATTTATACTTTCTTTTTATGGGTTATTTCTACGCCATCACAGCAGCCATCACTTGGTGACTCGTCTATGCTCTCGACCAGAGAATTCTCGAAAAAATATCACCAACTCTGTTTATCTGCATCAATGCTCTTTTTTCAATTATCGTTCTCTCGCCACTACTTCTATTGAAGTGAAATACTCTCCCATCAATCTCATCGCTCGATAAGACAACACTCTGGTTTATAGCATTGTCACTTATTTTTTCTCTCTTGGCCAATTTTCTCATCATGTTTGCTATCCAGCATGTTGGCTCATCCCGAGCAGCCATTTTTGAAATAGCCTATCCATTTTTTGTTGTTCTCTTCAGTATATTTCTCTACCAGGCACAGGTAAATAATTATTTTATTCTTGGATCTATTTTTCTCTTTGTCGGTTCAGCTATTATTATCACGAAATGATAGATTTTAGGTGGGCGGGGAGCTCTCTAAATTTGCAAATATACATTTATTATTTATAATACATAAATGAGCATAAATGCAACATCTGAAAATCCGTATTCGCGAGATAAAATCCCTACTCTTGATAATTTCTCTGCAATTCAGGAGCGCGTCGTTGCCCTCTGTAATCTAGTACAGACGAGAGAGATAGCGACGGAAGAAATAGCACGCCTCAATCGCATACTCAATACTCTCATCTCGTCCATACGACGCTGTCTCAGAAATCCTGGAAGTGGTGAACTTCATAGTATTTTCACAGATACACTTCGGGACATGAACACGAAAGCAAGAATTAGAAACATCTATACTCCTCTCCCGATAAAGTTAGGAGATTTTATCAAACTGTCTCTCGCGGAACAATGTATTTATCTTTTTTCCAATCAATGAATCAGTGATCTAGAAGGTGCTGTCTGCCACCATTGGACTATTTTTTGGTATAATTTTTGGCAAGAATGTCGCAGGGGTACTCTCTATGAAAATTGATCAATGCGACTCTGTCAGAGAACAAACAATAATCCAGAAATGAGATACACCCAGCATTCTTTTCTGCTCCTAGAGCTTGAAAAAACTTACCTAATCAGTACAGATGGTAAAGTAGGAGTCACTATGAGAGAAGCTACCAATTTCAGTACACTTGAGAAAGATGTTTTTCGTACTGTTCGTGCTGAAGATAAAATTGTTTTGGAAAAAATTCGTACATTCAAAACCATTCCTTCTTTCGCAAAAAAATTGGACGCAATTCCAGGCAAAGAGCTCCAGTTATTCTTGGTATTGCAGGGATGAAAAGATCAGAAAGTGTAGCATGTTATTTTGCCCCGAGATTCTACTTCATCCGACAAGCCCGTAAGAGCTCTGCCTTATCTGCCTCTGTAGGTATCTCGCTCTTCCCAGCATTGAGGCGATACATGATAGCATCAGTATCAGCTATATGGTTCATCTGTACGGCATGCCCGAGCTCATGTATGAGGACACGAGCGAGCTTCGTCGCATCACTAAACTCGTAGATATTGATGCGTTTTCACTCGGCATCGTAGACATATTCTCACTCGCTAAATTCTTCTCACCGTGTCTTTCCTGTCGTGTTATAAGTATCGACATCGAGTTTTAATTCTTGGACGAGGGCATTTACCTGAGTGCCCAGAGCGTTCGTTTTTGTGATAGTATTATTGAGCTCTGTGAGCGAAGTATTCACCCGAGCAATACGACTATTTATCTCGAGGCGTTGCTTCTCGAGTCGCTCATATTCGGCTTCTCATGCTCCTCCTCGCTTGTTTGCTCGAGCCACCTCTCTCTCGTATGCATTCTGGAGATTCTTGAGTTGAGCGATTTCTGTATTGTAGGCTGTTTTCTCCCGGAGAAGCTGAGCAGAAAGCCTCTCATATTCTGCGTTGAGAGATTCATAATTATCTTTTTTATCATCGATTCCTCCGCCTATCTCCTGGAGTTTCTCCGTCGTCTGCTGTCTCGCATCGTAGATGAGATTGACCGTCATATCACCACCACTCTCGATATATTGGAAGAGTTCTTTTTCTACCACATCTTCCCAGACCTTTTCAGCTCAGGCTATTCGTATGAGGAAATCCTCTCTCGAAACACCAAATCGTGCATCAAAATCCCCCAGAGAATAGGTCAGGGGAATGGCGCAAGGGAAGTTCTGATGAAGAGCTGTCCGTACATTCGTCACTATCTGATCTCGATTCTGATAGGCGAGTCCAACGAGGAGGAGGAAAACAAAGAGCTTGAAAAAATACCAGAGTTTCATTTTTGAATTATAGCGTCATGATGTTGTCGTGCAAATTTCCTAAACTCACTTCTTATCCTTTCTCATATATTTGAAGAGGAGTTTAAATATTTTTTCCTCGAATCGTGCGAGTTTTTCACTTTCTATAGTGAATCCTGTCATGCTATCCCAATCAATAAATGAAATTTTGTTCCCGTAGATAGCCTTTGCACAGTTGTCTTCGAATAAGTCATACGAAGCAGGAATAGAGACCATTTCACTATCGAGTCACCATCGCTTTGTTCGGGCGAGTTCATCATTGGTGATAATCATTCGCTGGAGCTTCTTTTCGTTGCGGAGTTCTTTGTAGCGCTGTACGAGCTCCACATCAGGACTTCTGTCGGCCTTTCTCGAAGAATATCGGTACCAGATTCCGTCCCGTGGAAGCGTCTGACCGATATCGATAAATATTTTTTTGAGCTCATCTCTTCCCTCAAAATAGCGTAAAACTGGCTTCTCTTCACTGACAGTATAGTCTCGTTCCATCTGCGAAATAATCGCCTCAAATGTCGCCTGTTCTGCCTCATACAGAGCACGCAGTTTCTCTGGTGATTCTGCACGGTAGCGTGTTCGCTTGCCGTCTTTTTCGGTGCTGATGACTCACTTCTCGAGGAGGAGCGGAATGATGCGATAGAGAACTCCTCGGTATGTCCCTATCTCGCGAGCAATATCGGAGATAGAGAGAGGAGAATTCTGGAGTAGAGCGACATAGATATCGCTCTCGAGTTTCCCAAATCCTAGACGCGAAAAAAATGCTTCGTACTTCATATGTTCATTTTTTTAACAATTATTAAAAGGTGACTTTTGCTCTCCTGAATAATATAAAGAGAGAATAGTATTTCTATTTTGTTCACAATTATAGACATTTTTGTCAAAAACAAAAATTCGTACTAAGATGAATGCGTTTATCTCATAATTCTTTTTTTATGAAAGCTGACCTCCACTTCCATACCACACTCTCTGATGGACGAGACCGACCAGAGCAAGTACTCGAAAATCTCGTCTCTTCTGGAGTCGAATTTGCGACGCTCACTGATCACGACCTCGTGAGTGATGGCTTCGCAGACGAGCTTCGCACAAGAGGCATTGAGACTACTCCCGCGAGTGAGATTTCTACACATTTTTTTGCTGGGCTCAGGAAAGTCTGACTTCATATGACAGCCTATGCACCCGAATTTAGCACTGACGCACAGGCGATGCTCGAGAAAACTCGTGTAGGGAAAGCTGAGAAAATTCGTCAGCAAGTCGAACGACTCATCACACATGGATATCCTCTGAGCTACACATGATTGCAGGACTGGGCACGAAGTAAATGATACAATCCTCTGAGCCTCAATAACGCCCATCTCTCTGCGTATGTCTACAGCACGCCAGACGCTGTACCGCTCGCAAATCGTGACCAACAGAGACAGACATCTACGCCTGATAGATTCTGATTTATGAGAGAGTGTCTGACACGAGAAGGACGCAATCCTGTCGGAGTTGTCGAAATACCAGAATATGAACCAACCACAGGAGAAGCGAGTCGCATCGTCCGAGATATGGGCGGAGTTATCTCTATCGCTCATCCGAACTTCAGTTGGAGAAAATACGATGGTATAGCATGATTGCAGGCTGACATCGCACATCTCGTCGACCAAGGTGTGATGGGTATAGAACTCAATGCTCTTGCAACGCCAGAATGGGCACAGGTTATCCTCGATATCCGCGACCGATACAATCTCCTCCTCACATTCTGATCTGATAATCATGGAGAAAGGGAACCAGGCAAAACACACGGAACTCTCGGACAGCTCAATCCCTACTTCCTCGAAGACGAGGGGAGAGTGGCATATCATCTGAACTTGCTGAGAGACAGAATTGGAATCTAGCTTACATAGAGTTTCTCCCACAAAAACTTCAATTCAGGATGAACCCGGTCATGCGTTGTGATGAGTGTATGTGCTTCATCAGGAGAGAAGAACTCCACACTCGATACCTCTTCGCCGATATTGAGATCTTGATCGAGAATGTATTCAAATGCTCAGAGGTATTTCCGGATACCATCTCACTCGTAGTAAAACTTTCCCATTTCCCGTATCTCACCAACTATCACACCTATTTCTTCCTCCATTTCTCTGCGAGCTGCCTCTTCATAAGTCTCGCCAGCCTGTACATGTCCACCAGCAGAAGTCGCCCAATGGAGAGGACGAAATTGCACGGTCGCAGAACGAATCTGAAGTAAGAATCGACCAGAAATATCTCGCACCATGACATGCACGATACGGTGGATATGCTTATTTGCGTAGATATCTTCTCGCGTCGCCTGACCAATAATCTGGTCGTCTATGTCTATGATGTTGAGGATTTCGGGCATAATGAATTTTGAAAAATTTAAGGTTTTCATTTTACTACTGTTCACTCTATGGCACCACATATATTTGAAATTCAAAGCATCAAATTCATGTGCTCACCATTTATCTTTAATTTTTTCCTATCGTTTTCGTAAATAATGACTTCTTCTTCTGTCTCGCAGAATTCAGCGCCAACAATTTTTCTTCCAATAATACTTTTTAATAAACTTGCAAGATAGTCTTTATTGTAAATTAAGTTGTGAGCTATTGAATTTCTTAATTTATTTAGTAGTGCAAGTTCGTTTCTTAGCCAAGGCCTATTTCTAAATAGTCATAGAATCTGGGCAATATCAATTTTGTCAGAATAACTAAATTTGTTTTCATCTAATTTTTGAATCGAATTTTTTTCTATGTAGTTATCTAAAGCGTGTTCAGTTAGAATATGACCCTTTAATATAAGATTGTCCAAATCTCAGCATTCCAAATAATGTAATAATTCTTTAGTTGAAGTTTTCATAGATATATTTACTACCCCC
>CAYQWU010000049.1:0-6096 GCA_964421335.1 uncultured Candidatus Peribacteria bacterium | reverse complement strand
GTATAATCCACTTACTTTCGTGAAAACGGAAGCATTTATTTTTTATTTTCATCATATTATTCGCATGAAATCATACGAACTCATGATGATCATCGATCCGAAGCTCGAGAAACAAGCCCTCGAGACGCTCATCAGCGATTTACGCTCTGAGCTCGATGTTCATGGACTCAGTATAGTGAAAGAAGATGTATGGGGTGTACGCGATATGGCGTACAAAATCAATGGCTCTAAACAGGGTTATTACCTCGTCTACACTCTCTCACCAACTGCTAGTCTCGATGTCCCTGGACTGAATTCAGTCTTTGGTATCAAAAAAGGCTTGTGGAGATATCTCCTGACGATTAATCCTGCTTAAATTGACGAAATATGAGAACTGTTAACAAAGTCATCCTCATCGGAAATATAGCAAAAGACCCTCTCGTTCGTACCACTACTGGTGGTGCCAAAAGTGCCCTCTTCGTCGTCGCAACCAATCGTGTCTACAAAGATAAAAATGGAGCTATCCAAAGTGAAGCCGAATTTAGCAATTGTATCGCATGGGGGCCTCTCGCTGATCGCTGTGAACAATTTCTCCGAAAAGGAAAACTCGTCTATGCTGAAGGTCGACTCAAAACTCGCACCAAAGACCTCGACGATGGTACACGGCTTCACCGCACAGAGATCGTCGTCATGAATCTCATCTTCCTCTCAAAACGAGAAGATGCTCCTGGCTACGAAGAGTGACACGACTCTGCCCTTCCTGAACATGCTGACATCCTCGATGTCGACATGGAAGACGAAAATGTATTTTAATTTATTTGTAAATCCTTATGACAAAGAAAAAACTCAAGACGGTTTGTCCGTTCAAATCAGCAGGTATCACACATATCGACTACAAAGATGTCGATACACTCAAGAAATACCTGTCTCGCTATGGTAAAATCACACCACGATACTATACTGGTGTGAGCCTCAAATTTCAGAAGATGCTTTCATCTGCTGTTAAAAAAGCTCGTATCATGGCTCTCCTTCCATTTACTCTCGGTCAATAATTGTTTTTGTTGATAAATCCTCCACGGAAAACTATCAACCATTAATTATCAACCATTAATTATTTCTATTATGACATTCTCCCCAAAAAAGAAAAAGTCCAAATCAAAGACACGCATCCGTACCTCTGCATGGGAAATCCGTGCTGGTAAAAAACTCCTCGAACGAACTCCGTTTCAGCGAGATGAGAGTGGTGCTATTATTGGCGTCACACACAAACCGTTTACTATCATTGCTGCAAAACCAAAAGCTACGAAAAAGCCCAAGAAAGTGATAAGAGCTAAGTAAATAAGATAGAGATAGAGGTGAGAGATAGAGGAAGGAATTTTATAATCTACCCTCTACCTATTTCTCTACTTCTACCTATTATTAAATATTATGTCTTTCTCCCGTTCTCGTACTCGTCGGTTTTTGCTCCAGTCTCTCTATACCCGTGCTATCACGGGTTTTCCTGCTTCCAAAGATGCAGCATTTTTTGACGAGCCTGAACGCATCGAGGATAGCTATGTTGCCCTGATCGAAGGTGCGATTCTCGAACAAGAATGAAAAATTCTCTCAATCATCTACGAAGCAGCACCAAAATATGATATAAAGTCTCTGCCGACCATTAATGCCCTCATACTCATGATCTGTCTCGCTGAGATGGTTGTTGCTCGTCCCGAGGATGTGCCTCCGCGAGTCTCTCTTGATGAGGCTATAGAGCTCGCAAAACGCTATTCAGACGACGCTGGTAAAAATCTCATAAATGGTATACTCAATACCATTATTACCCAGCGCGACACACTTATCGCCACCTGGGATGCCAGGAAACCCCTCAATTATTCACTCTTTCCCCCGAAGTAAATGACCGACATTTTCAATAAAATTCCTGAAATACTTCTCGGACTCGGTATTGTTCCAGAGGATATCACACTCTATCAGACTGCGTGTATTCATCGGTCTTTTCTCAATGAATCTCCCAAAGGTATCACAGGACACAATGAGCGACTCGAATTCCTCTGAGATGCGGCACTCGAACTCGCGATGACCCATCTGATATTTACTACTTATCCTGATCGAGAAGAGGGATGGATGACTGATCTCCGGAGTAGCTATGTCCGAGGGACACACCTCGCGGCGATTGCTCTTGATTATCAGCTGACTGAGATTATACTGATGTCACAAGGAGAGAGAAATGCGGGTGGTGCACAGAATCTCAATATCCTCGCGGATACATTTGAAGCCATACTCGGCGCACTCTATATCGATCAAGGTTTTGACGCTGTATTCCGAGTCGTGAGAGATATTATTTTCTCTTCTGAACGAGTCAAAACAGAATCAAAGGATCCGAAATCCCGTCTCCAAGAAATCATACAACAACACATCAATGCGACACCTCTGTATACGGTCCTCAGTGAAGAGTGAAAAGATCATGCAAAAGTATTCACAATATCAGCATCTATAACAGGTGTGACTATTGGCACAGGTATGGGCACGAATAAAAAACTCGCACAGGAGGCAGCAGCTTCTGATGCTCTTCAGCAAAAGGATAAGTGGGAATATCTCCTCCAGTCCCAAATATAGAGAGCGATTTTCCTTTGACTTCCGTACATATATTCGTATATATAGAGAGAACGATTTTTAATTCTTCCTTCCAATTTTATGGTTGCTATTACCGCTTCAAATATCCAGTCAGCGTTTGAGACTCTTCTCTCTCAGCTCAGCGATAAGGAATCATATGTCATCACACATCGTATCGGGCTCTATGGACACAAAGAAACACTTCAGGAAATTGGCGATAATTATGGTATCACACGAGAACGAGTCAGACAGATAGAAGACAAAGGAGTCAAAAGTATCGGAAGCATGATCAAGAGCACACCGCTCGCTGATATCCAGTGAATGGCTGCTCGTATCCTCCACGAACACAGTGGTATCATGTCACGAGATGCTCTCGTCTCAGTACTTATCAAAGAACTCGGCATGGCAGGCACTATCAACAAAGGCATGATGGAGGTTATTCTTCAGGCTGATTTTGATATGCAGAAGAGCAAGCCACGACTCAATACTGTCACATACTTCCACGAGCCTCAAATCACTCGCAAATCTATCGAAGCTGTACACTCTGAAGCAGTGAAGATGCTCAAGAAACGACGCGATGTCATCGAACAAGAAGGTCTCTACGAGAAAATACTCGAAACACACAAGTCTCAATTTTCATTTCTCAATATCGCGCTCATCGATGCTATCATGGATGTATTTCTCGATGTCGTGAAGGGTGAGAAGATCATGATCGGACTCGCGAGCTGGCATATCCTCAATCCAAAGACACTCAAGGACAAGGCTATCTACATCTTCAAGAAAACAAACAAACCACTTCACTTCCTCGAACTCGCAAACTCTATCTCTGGGCATTTCAGCACGAAGGTAAAAGTAAATACTGTTCACAACGAGCTTATTCGTAACAACGAATTCGTCCTCATCGGTCGTGGTATCTACGCACTCAAGGCATGGGGCTACACTTCTGGAACAGTTCAGGATGTCATCCTCGAAATCTTTAACCAGATAAAGAAACCTATGAGTTCTGATGATATCACTGCAGAAGTATTGAAGACTCGTATCGTCAAATCAAATACTATCTACATGAACCTCCAGAATAAGAAAATATTTGAACGAGTCGGACGAAATCTCTACCAGCCAAAAGGCATGAAGAAATAATATTTTCACTCATAAAAAATCCCTCTGAATTTAGAGGGATTTTTATTTGAATTGTTTCTAGCTTTTTCTATTAAAACCACCAGAGAAATCTCAGTTAGCCAAGAGACAGTTGTTTGCATAAGCTCATGTTCAACATACTCGACTTCATTCTATAGGAATGTTCAGTGAGACTAGACAGTCCTGATAAGACTTTTGATATCCCAGAAATGTAGATTGGTAGAGGTTTATCTCAGCTCCCTTTTGTATGGCAATTTGAAGAGCATAGTTCAGAGCTGGAAGATAGGTATTTTTTTGAAAACGGAGGTCATTTTTTGTGGTATTTAGCTCAGTGGACAGTTCTCACCTTTTTTTATTATCTTTTGAGGATGTACCGAGAGCTGCTATTTTTGTTTTTAGATTTTCTTCTTTATCCTCCAGATTATCTATTTTTTGTTTGGTATGGCTGATTTGACTCTGGAGAGATTCTACTGTTCCTGCAACGGTATATCATACGCCTTGTTTTGATCCATAAGCTCAACGAGAATATTCCCATAATTTTAGATATATATCGAAAAATTCTGACTCGCGTTGTGCAAGAATATCCACACTACATTCTGTTTCTCAGCTTGTTCACGCCAAAAGAGGAATAATTATTGCAGGTGCAGTTGTTGTATTCTCAGAACTTTCTGTCTCTGGATTCGCTGGTGGCAAGTCTCACCCTGTTTCTGGGATAACTGGCGGTAAGTCTCCGCCTGTCTCTGGAACAACAGCCAATGACTGCTTACATATATCATATTCTTCTATCAATCATTCTAAACTCGTTAATTCACTCTCTAATTGTCCTAGTTTCGCTTGATTGTTTTGTATATTCCTCTGAGCAGTCTGAATAGCATTATTTGTATCTTTGACCGATTTCTCGAGATTATTAATCTGCTGTTTTTTGCTGGCTACTTGATTTTTCTTTGCATTACAGTCAGGTGCTGAATAGGTCGTTGTTCTGCCTCGAACTGTCTTTTTGACCCCACACTGGTTCTGAATGTAATTATTGAGCTGATTTACTTCCTGGTTGGTGTTTTGTATTTCTTGCTTTCTTTTCGCCACATTAGTCTGATAGGTCGCTATACTTTCTTCTGCTGAGGAGATACTGTCTTCGAGTGAGCTCATCTGCTCTTCTAGGCTCGCGATTTGATCAGAGCTTCCTTCGTACTGAGCCTTCTGTGCATCGAGACCTGCCTGTGTACAGGCATCTCCACTCAAAACACTCGAAGAGAGAGCTCCGAAACCGCCTTGCCCACTGAGATATACTGCACCGCCCAGAAGCGTCACAGCTGATAAAATACCAATAATTTTCTTGTTCATAAAAAGGGATTACAAGTATATATAACTATACTTTGTAAGAGAAGTCAAATATTTTGGTATATTTAATAATCCCTCCAAATCTGGAGGGATTATCTTTTGTTCAGACTTTAATTATTTCCTGTGAAATGGTTTTGGTCCATCCATGTTATAAATCTTCTAAATTCTACTACCTGAGGCTTGAAGATAGATAATTTTCCATTTGATGAAGCGAGACCGTTCCTCTTTTGTTTTTCTACATTCCACCACTGGAGACATTCTACAGGGGCTGGATTGGCAGAGGTATTGTCCTGAGATTCATAGCGAGATACCTCATTTTCTAAATCCCCCAATACATTTTTTATTTCAGTGTATGCTTCTTCTACTCGAGCAAAATTGGGATTACTCGCTGGGGTTCCTGTCGTAAAGTGTCACAGGCCTGTTCATGGTGAAAATTTGCTGAGAGTTGCCTTGCTGCGTTCTACGAGAGTATTATCAAGGGGTTTCCAATCTGTGTGAATACTACAAGTCGTCTCGTTATCTTTTCCTGTTCTGAACGATTCTACGAGAGATCTGACCTTGCTGAGATACATATCCGCCTGCTCAAGCTGAGCAGTTGATGCTTTTATAAAATCTTCTTTTTGTTCATAGCTGGTAAGTTGTCGTTGTTGCTCAGCCCGTATCTGATTTACTTGAGTATTTATAGAAAAAATTTGTTGATTCTGCTGAGCCAGTATCTGTTTTTGATCTTTTATGAGATTATTCACCCGTGTAATATCATTATCATTGCTCATCTTTATGACCCCCATTCATTCTATTCTCGTGCTCGTCTCAAAAGAAGCCCCTTTTGACTTTTTCTTGAGTGCTTTATAATTATTTATCAACGACTCTAGTTGCCATATCCTCCCTCCTGTCACCAATACTGCTTCTTGGATACCTTTTTGTGTTGCATAGAGAGATTTTATAGTGTCTTCTGATGTAGTGTCGACGGCATATTGGGTTAATTGTAGTTTCAGTGCCGCCCTTGTCGCCTCTAGTATATCAAATCTCCCTGCA
>CAYQWU010000048.1:243-6247 GCA_964421335.1 uncultured Candidatus Peribacteria bacterium | reverse complement strand
CTCAATTCCGTGAACTCGAAGCGTTCTCACAATTTGCCTCAGACCTCGATCCAGAGACTCGTGCTCAGCTCGAGCGAGGGCAGCGAATGGTAGAACTCCTCAAGCAGGATGTCTATTCACCAGTCGTCATGGAAAAACAAGTCGCTATCCTCTACGCTGGTACAAAAGGATTCCTCGACACAGTTCCAGTCGCTGATATCAAAAAATTTGAACAAGCTCTTTATTCAGCTCTTGACACAGAGTCTTCAACTCTTGAATCAATTCGTACTTCAGGGAAACTCGAAGACGACGCGAAGGCAAGTCTTGAGATGATTATCAAGGCGGTGAAGAGTGATATGGGAGTGTAATTTAATATAAAATGAATAACAGCATAAAAAAATCATTCCTGATATTTATAGTTCTCCATTTTTCTTATTCTGCTTTTGGATTGTCTTGTGCCTCAGCTGAACCACTGGATTTCTTCGATAGACTTGTTCATTTTTACAAGGCAGATGCTGTAATATTTGCAAGAGCTCAGATCATAAAAGATGAAATATTGCCTGACTGTATTGGTGAGCAATGTGGACGATTAAAGAGCGGGTTAGTGCGAGGCGATCGCGGATTCCAGGAAATCTACATGGAATGAAAAAGGTATAACAAATGACCATCGTCCCTCAATCTCAGAACCGATTATGATCAACGAGAGTGGTCCAGCGGGTATAAGCTAGACAATAATCGTAGTTATGTGGCATTTCTGAAAAAAGATGTTACAGGAGATTTTTATGTGCCACTATTTAATCGTTCTGAATGCACGGATCAGGAAAATAGTGCCATATATGTCATATACGATAATTCTATTGCCCGACTATACTATACATATATGTTTTTAACATATCTATTACCATTTTGAATATTATGTTTTATCTTCTTCTTCATTAGAAGAAAATTTACTAAAAAATAGTATCCTCACTTAATTCTTAATTGCGAAGCTCATGCCAGCAGGTAAACAAATATTAGACCGCATCAAATCTGTCAAAAACACGGGGAAGATTACTCGTGCGATGGAATTGATTTCGACTGTGAAAATGAAAAAGGCAGCAGATATCGCCGTTGGTGCGAGACCATTTGCTATGGAAGCGAGTAGTATATTTTCTCGTGTGGCAAATGAAATCAGCATGAGCCCCTATGTACAGGGAAAAGAGAAAAAAAATAAGAAAAAATCAAAGGTATTATTTGTCATCATTACTTCAAACCGCGGACTCTGCGGAGCGTATAATATGAATGTATTTCGAGAAGTGCTCAAGCAGGCAGAAGGAGTCAAAGCTGAATGTATCACCATCGGTAAAAAGGCTCGAGAATTCGTCGTCCGCACGGGACATCACCTCACTGCTGATTATTCTGATATATTCCGTGATGATCCGACAGATGCACAGGTGAGGACTATCTCAGCGAGTATCCGAGATCTCTATCTCAATGATGACTACTCAGAAGTCCGAGTTATTTATAGTTTCTATATTTCTGCCATTGCTCAGAAAGCTGTGACGAGACCATTTCTCCCTGTTTCGACAGATACACTGTCCGCATTTCTCGAGGAAATAACAGGCTCAGTCATATCTCCTCTGACCTATTCTGGAGAGTATAAAATCGAACCATCGAGACAGGCTGTCGCTGACAAAATCGTCCCACTCATCCTCGATATCATGTTCCACGAGATGATCCTCGAAGCAAAGGCATCTGAACATGCTGCACGAATGGTGGCGATGAAAAACGCACGCGAATCATCACAAACAAAAGTAAAAGAACTCACCCTCATCTACAACAAAGCTCGACAAGCTGCCATCACAAAAGAAATTTCAGAGATTGTTTCAGGAGTGGAGAGTATGAAGGATTTATAGTTTTATTTATGACTGAAAAACTTAGAAAGTGGACCTCTGATGAGTCAGAAAAAATGTGTGATTCATTTTGGAAATTGGAGCCCGAGAGTCAGGTTCGTATTTATATTCTTGCACTTGCGGAAAAAATACACTCTATAATGCAGGAGAGAGGTTCAGAATTAGGCCTTGATAATCAAGAGATTGCCCTGGGTCAGAAGATTCTTGGGTATCTCAAGGATAATAATCAGCATCTGGCGTGTGCCTACATAGATACAGTACCAAAAGGGAGCGTACTGAAAAAATACATCACAGGTATTCAGAGGCGATGAGCAAACTTGATGGAACCTCGTCGTACCCTATCTGATAAAAAAAATTATGCTTGGCATTGACCATACTACCGTTTCAGAAATTCAGATACTATTGCGAGAGAGATTTTTCCTGAAAATGAACCAAATGAATCGGTATTTTTTCACGGACTTTTTCCTAAAAATCGCGATTAGCCGTTAGAGTATAGAATAGAGTGTCTATTATTAAACACTCTCCACAATAATATTTTTTCCCACCCACTCTTCCTTCTCACTTTTTGAGAAGGTTTTTTGTTTCAGGGTGCCAGTTTGGATTTGTGCGTGAAATAATTTCACAGGAATTCCGTCAAATATACCACTTCAGAAACTCGGACGAACAGAGACCTCGAGGCTAAATGTCGCAGAGAAATAATCCTGCACTGTTCGGCGGTCGTCAGACCCCGTTGGTTCTATCAGAAATGGCTCATAGTGAGACGATAGACTGCTCCAGTAGGATTTGTGCGATTCATGGAGGAAGACGACCAATTTGGCTCATTTTTCACTCTTTTTCATGACTTTCTTTTTCACGGGTTCTTCCCTTCATTCTGTATGGAACCATCGGCAGTCTCTGAGCGGATAATTTTCTTTATCGAGTTTATCCCATGTTGTGGACACGAGTGCTCAGAAATCCATGAGAGCATTATTGATAGCTCGTCCTGAGATATGTTCTTTTTGTAATTGTTTTTCGAGTTGTTGAATCACTTTTTCTGAAATTATCTCAACTCGATTACCAGAGTAATATCGCGCAAATATTTTCTGCAGATTTGCATCCATAGCGAGGACAGGCTCGTCATATCCGAAAGCGAGGAGTGCCTGAGCAGTATATTTCCCAATTCACGGGAGTTTTCGCAATTTCTCAAAATTATCTGGAAATATTCACCCATATTCTTCGACGACAGCCTTCGCGAGTTCTATCATTCTCCGTGCTCGACCATAATATCCCAAGCCCTGATAATAGGGGAAAAGTTCGTCGTAGGTAGTCTCGGCGAGTGATTCTATCGTGGGATATTTCTCGAGAAATCGCGTATAGTATCCGATGACCCGGTCCACCTGCGTCTGCTGGAGCATGACCTCCGCTATCCAGACTTTGTAGAGTCGTTCATTCGTAGATTTCCCATATATCTGTCTCCACGGCAGATCGTGGCGACCATTTTTCTCATACCAGGTGAGGATTGTATCAAATGGAAAATTCCGCCATTTTTTCATTATTCATTTTTTCATTATTCATTGTTTTTCTAGTGTCCATGAGATCCATGTCCGTTGGGTTTCTTCTCTTCAGTTGGTTCTGGAGCGCCAGAGAGATCTATGACACCTGGCTGTTTCTTTATATTTTCGATGAATTTGGCATCGTCATCCGCTGAGGGCATATAACGGAATCCGGACTTGTAGGGAACAGCGACATGGTTTTGTCTCACGCCATCGAGATAGATATGCATATCTTTTTCTGCTTTTGGTGCGTCGTGGTCGTGGTGATGTTCTTGGAGATTTGATTGAATCGTCGCGACTATCATATCCGGCTGGTACATGCGGGAGACATACATCTCGTCACCCATCTTATGCAGATTGATGTCGCCGATATTGAAGAGTTTATCCCATATGCTTCCTTGATAGGCCTGAATAGCTGATATATCATGAAATTCTGTGAAAGTCGTGTCCTGCATAAATATCGACCACCGCACATCAATAATTCCTCTGTCAGTGATAATCCAGACATCGCAATACCAGTCGAGTATTTTGTGGAGCATGATGAAAAAAAGCATAAATACATACGCCTCAAAGAGCCACAAAAATGATGAACTCAGTATCTCTGGATACCACCAACGATAGACTCAATAGCACACCGCACCTATCGGGAACGCCAACCAGAAAAAAATATTGGGAAGAGCAGTAAAAAAATGTCTATGAAAAATCGCGCGAATCTCATCTCATTCACCGAGATAGCGCTTAAAAAAATAGTGATGCATCGTCGACATGAGTATATAGTATGTTAATTATGAATTTTTCAAACTTTGTACTAGGCGCTCACGATTCGTTTGGTACTTTTTGTGAAAAAAGTACCCAAAATCATTCAGGACAACAAAACTCGCTATAGACTGTTTTCATCTGACCCTTCTCAATTCATCCCGCTCAAACAGTTGTTGTCCCGAAACCCCATTTCTGCTTAGCAAGTAGTAATGGTATATTATTTACTTTTTTCTCTCGTATCTCCCAATCAGTTGTAATTCAGCATCAAGAGGTGAGACGCGTATAGGGTACTCGTGATCATAAAATATCTTTTCGAGAACTCATTCATTCAAACACTCGAGACATCGACGGGTGAGCTGGAGATTGCTCTCTTTTGTTTCGGAGCTGTGCTTGATGGCGATATCGGTATTTTTATCTGCTTCTGATTTTTTTTCGAGTTCTGTTTCTCTTTCCTGGAGCCAGAAGTAGAGATCGATCATGCTATTCTGGATGAGTTCTTGGATATAGCCCGTGTATGACGGATAACGGTCTGGTTCGCTCAGGCGATGCGTATATTCACGGAGTATCTCATCCATATGCTCGAGAAAAACGAAATTCACTTCCGCGACTTCCTCTCGGTCTGGACGATTGAGCGATTCTTGAAAGAGAGAGACATAGTCGGGGAAATATTTCTCCACCAGTGTGTCAAAATGTGAGAGATAGCCGATGATAGAGAGCCTCGTTTTTGCAGCATCTCCGGATGCTGATTCATATTCATCCTTTATACGGAGAAAATATGATTCGAGCTCTTCTTCGGCTATATCGGTGATAGCAATATTTTTGAATTCTTCTTCGAGTTTTGTGAGTCGTTTTTCAAACGCTGGAAATGGTAAATCTGTCAGCGTATCAAGGGATGAAAAGAGTGATTCCATAGTTGCGTTTTGAGTGGTAGAAAGATTGCCTGCATAGTACGAAGGCGGATATTTTTTACAAGTTTTCTCTTTCTCAAAGTATACAGCGCATACAAAAAAATAATCTCAATAGCAATGAGATTGCTTGCCAATGGGGAGGAGTAGAATATGAGCACTTCTTTATTTTCTTATTTTTCATTATGCAAAAAGATTGTTGCTCAAACAAGTGGTTTTGTCCAAGTATCGTCGGTGTCACAGCTGGTCTTATCATGATCGCTGCTGGTGCGAGCAAATTCCTCGCTGGTAAAGCTATGCTCACTGGTGTAGGTAGTATGGCACTCGGCGTCTTCGGAGTCACAGGACACTCGCAGATTGCCCTCGCACTCGGTATCATCGCTGCATCTATCGAGCTTCTCTGAGGTTTCTCTTTTGCTGTTGGTTGCCGCAAGACTTCTCGATGGGCTGCGTTTTTCCTCTCAGGTGTTATGGGTATTGCTATACTCTTCAAGCTCAAAAACCTCTCTCCTCTCGAAGGAAATCTATTTGATAAAGCAGCAGGACTTCTCATGCAGATCCGTCTTGATCTCCTCCTCTTCGCAGTATTCTTCACAAAGGCTCTCCGCCTCATCAAACACTGTTGTGGTATCGGATGCGCTCCTTCTGAGTGTTGCACAATGGAAGCTCCAAAGAAATAATCTCTGGAAATGCGGAAAAATTTCGTCTGACTTTGTCACTTCACTTTCTCGTCTCAGTCACTTACCATCAAGTAAGCTCCTGTCGACTCAAAAGTTCGTTCCTCGCCATACTCGTTTTTGCGCATTTCCTCGTTTCATCAAAAAACTCTCCCAAATTCGGGAGAGTTTTTTAATAGTTATTATTTTTCTTTCGGTTCCTTCTTTCTCTCATTTCTCTTTCTGGCATCAATCGCTTTAGACATTGTCTTCACCGGCTT
>CAYQWU010000048.1:0-233 GCA_964421335.1 uncultured Candidatus Peribacteria bacterium | reverse complement strand
GATAGCGTCTCCAACTGAAGTGGATAAATTCTGGTCTATTCACATTGATGACAAATTTTGGAGGATTGATCGCGACCTGAGAGCCGTAGTAGACTTTTGGATTGTGGATTTTTCGACTTCCACTCGGTGCGTGCTCGAGACAGGTACGAGTGAGAAATCGATTGAATTCACCAGTTCCTACTCGCTTCGCTCGCTCAGCGTAGATACCGAGAGCGTGTTCGAGGATTTCCTTG
>CAYQWU010000047.1:0-6391 GCA_964421335.1 uncultured Candidatus Peribacteria bacterium | reverse complement strand
CCGCCGACCACAGGGTTATGAGTCCTGTGCTCTACCGCTGAGCTACATTGGCACGAGAGGAATAGTAGAGATTTTCAGGAAAAGGCAACCCTTTTTTACGACACGAAACGGATAATAAACGGATATTTGTAATTTTCGCCAGAAATATGTTTCAAGAATCCTACTATCATGAGGATGAGCCATGTAAGGAGGACGATAGGTATGAGGAGGAATCCTACGAGGACAATCATCAGAACAGCCGCAGTAAATGCATAGACGATGAAGCTGAGATTGAAATTAATAATTTCAAAACATGTTTCTTTCTCGAGTGTAGAGAGTTTATTTTTCTGTACAAAATAGTAGAGAACGACGAGGATGAGACCGAGTGTCCCTCCTGAGAGGAGATTCCCCGCGAGGTGAAGTATACCGAGCATTTTCACACCCTCCACCCCACTAGAATTTGTTGATTTTTTGACTGAAGGTGCTGTGACTTTTTCAACAGATGGAGCTATTTTTTTGACTGGAGATTTTTTTGGAGCTGTTTTCTTTGGAGCAGTTTTCTGTGTTGCGACTGTAGCCTTCTGAGCGACGGTCGTTGTTTTCTTTGCTACTGTCTTTTTGGCAGCAACTGGAGCTGTTTTCTTTGGAGCAGCTTTTTTGGCAGTGCTCTTTTTTGGAGTGGTATTTGTTTTTATCATGTGAGAAATACTAGGCAAACAATTTCGTAAGTCAAAAAAAACCTCCTTTTTTCTCTTTTATCTTTTCTCTTTTCTCTTATAGTAAAGCCATGCTCGATAAGAACTTCACTCCTCCAAAACCACGAATCGCACAAACCGAGACGACCAAAAGAATCAAAATAATAGAAAATCTGATTCCTGAGATTACCCAGTTTGGAAGCGCTGTCGTGCTCACTGGATCGATGGCGTATGGTCAGGATTATAGCATCACGCCAGACTCAGATATTGACCTCCAATTCCTGATCACACCTGCATTTTTCCCAAAACTTTTTTCTTCGAAATATTTCCAGAAATATAATACTGACAGGATAGCAAAATGATTCACAGACGGAGTATTCCAGCAATTCAGTGTCTCATTTCTCGTGAAGTGAATCCCTGTGGAGTGTCATTTCTGGGATGAAAAAACATACAAAGATATCCTCCTCTACAAGTGTGAAAAAGTGGTCAGACTTCGCTCGCAGACAAAAAAAACTGCGACGGATTATGCATATAGTTTTGACTGAGAAGAAGATACAGAAGAATACACAGACTACAAAGAAGGCATCTACAATGTGTGAGTATTCCCAGCGTACAGAATCCGAGATAAAAAAATATTCCTCTCGCGTCCGATAACCAATATACTCGGCAATGCGATGCTCCTCTCGGACGATTGTGGACTCAAAGAAATAATAGAAGAATCAAAAAAAATCACCAAAACAAAGCTCGATAAAACACCCCGAAAAAAAGATGAAACCTATTCCCTCCTGAATACTCTTCCTGGAAAAAATAAAGTCGCCCCAGAACTGATAGAAAAAATCTGATAACTCTAATATTTATTATTTCCACTTATTTATGTTCCAACCTAGTACTCATATCCTCGAACGCTACGCCGATGTCCTCGTGAATTTCGCCCTCGGTGGCGGCGCAGGAATCAAGCCAGGAGAAGTCGTCCTCCTCTGTGTGCCAGAATGTGCACGACCGATGCTCCAGCCTCTCCACGATGCTGTATTGAAGTCTGGTGGACATCCTATCGTTGATATTATTCCTGACGGTTTGCAGAGAAGTTTTTTTCACCTCGCAAATGATGCACAGATAGACTATCGTCCGATGAAACGACTCCTTGGGACTGTCGAGGACTGTGATCACCGTCTCTATATCATAGCAGAACATGAGAAATACGAACTCGCTGGTGTCGATGGCACGAAAGTCATGAACCGATTTAAGACGATAAAACCGTATCGAGAAGCCATGCAAAAAAAGGAAAATGAAGGAAAATTTACCTGGACTCTCGGGCTCTATGGCACTGAAGCAATGGCGACATTTGCTGGTATGTCACTCGAGGAATACTGGGGAGAGATAATCAATGCCTGCTATCTCGATAATGATGAACCGATAAAGCGATGGCAGGAAACTGAGGCTATGCTCACCACACTGACGGGTAAGCTGACTGCTATGAACATAGAATGGGTCCATGTCGTGGGTGAAGATGTCGATCTGAAAGTAAAAATCGGAGAAAAGAGAAAATGGCTCGGAGGAAGTGGGAGAAATATCCCAAGTTTCGAAGTCTTCACGAGTCCTGACTGGCGTGGTACAAATGGCTGGATACGCTACAATATGCCTCTCTCCTACCAGAGTAACATCATCCGATGAATTAAATTAGAATTCAGGGACGGACTCGTGGTGAATGCAACAGCAACTGAAAATGAAGCACTCCTCAAGGAAATGATTGCGCAAAAAGATGCTGATAAGGCTGGTGAATTTTCTCTGACAGACAAGAGGCTCTCTCGAATTACGAAATTCATGGGAGAAACTCTCTACGATGAAAATGTCGGAGGACCATTTGGTAATACGCATATCGCTCTCGGTATGGCCTACAAAGACGCATACACAGGTGATGTCGCAAATACCACTGACGAAGAATGGGCACGCCTCGGATACAATGATAGCGTCATCCACACTGATATGATGAGCACGACAGACCGCACTGTCACAGCAACACTCCAGGATGGAAGTGAGATCGTGATTTACCGTGGTGGAGAGTTCGTAATTTAGTTTTTCTTCAACAAATCCCTGATCTCTATAAGCAATTCTTCCTGCGTAGGACCTTTTGGGGCTTCTAGTTTGGTAGGTTCTGGTTTCTGTATTTTTGCCATTGCTTTCACGACAAGGAAGATACAGAATGCGATGATAAGGAAATCGATAGATGCTTGGATAAAGCTCCCCCAATTGAGGGATATTCCCGGTATAGCCTTCTGAAGGCCTGGGACTTCTTCGACAGCCTGTCGTATGACGAGCTTGTAGGTCGTGAAATCGACACCACCAGTGAGGACTGATATGAGAGGCATGATGACATCAGCCACAAGTGAACTCACAATTTTACCAAAAGCACCACCAATAACGACTCAGACAGCGAGATCTATGACATTGCCACGCATAGCAAATGATTTGAATTCATCAATAAATGACATATGAAAATACTAAGAAATATAGGAAAATCATAGTGAAAGAGTAAAAAATACAAGAGAGAGAACTTTCACATCCAGAAATATCTGAGTACTCTCTTCTCATGGCAAAAGAAAAATCATCACGATCTCTCATCGTCTACTATGACGACAGATGTGGTCTCTGCAGTCGCTGGATACGCTCTCTCCAGAAATACGGAGCACTAGAAAAAGTGACCTATCAGGGACTCTCAGATGCACCAAAAAACATTCAAAAACTCTCCCAATCAGAGAACGCGTGGGTGATATCTCGAGGGAAAAAATACTTCGTCGGATACGCTGGATTCGTAGAATGTTTGAAACAATCGCGGATATTTTCATGGTACTGATACATCGGAAATATTCCTCCTCTGAGTACTCTAGGGCATACAATCTATCGTATTGTTTCGAGAGGAAGAACCTGTGATCTACACAAAAAATAAGAGAGCTACAGCGTGATAATTCAGCTTCCCAAAACTCTGTCACTATCATAGAGAGCACACACCTGTCCTGGAGTGATAGCTCTCTGCGGTATATCGAATTGAACAAAGATTTCTTCATTATTCATTGTCACAAGGCATTTCTGCGGGGCCTGTCGATACCGTATCTGTGCCTCACAATGAAGCGGAGATGTCGCATCAGCGAGCCAGTTCATCTGAGTCAAGGTACATGATTTTCTGAAGAGCCTTTCATCGTCTTCTGTTCAGACAATGATGATATTATTGACGACATCTTTTTCCAGGACAAAAAGTGCAGGACCGCCACCAATAGCTATCCCCTTTCTCTGGCCAATAGTATACTGAAATGCGCCGTCATGTTCGCCGATCACGCGTCCAGAAGTATCTCGTATTTCTCCTTTTTGAGACGGGATATGAGCCTTGAGAAAATCTCCGAAGTTCACTTTCCCGACAAAACAGAGTCCCTGGGACTCTTTTCTCTCCGCATTTGGAAGTCCTGCTTTTCTCGCAATTTCTCTCACTTCTGATTTTGGCAGATGACCAATGGGAAACATCGCTTGAGAGAGTTGCTCCCGCGATAATGCTGAGAGGAAGTAGCTCTGATCTTTCTCCGGATCAACTCCCCGTAATAATTGCAATCCATCATTCTGCATTATTCATTCGTCATTCGTCATTTTAATCTGTGCATAGTGTCCCGTCGCAACAGCGTCGTAGCCATATGAGAGGGCCTCTTCTCGGAAGAGGTCAAACTTTATCCATGTATTACAAAAGACATCTGGATTGGGTGTGAGTCATTTTTTGTATCCTTCAAATATGTAATTCAAAACTCTCTTTTCGTATTCCTCTATGAAATCAAAAGTAAAAAATGGAATATCTAAATACGCTGCGACTTCTCGAGCGACTGCCATATCGACTCGTGTCGGACAACTATCATCATCGGTGAGATAATTAATCATAAATCCCGCACTCACTTCATATCCCTGCTCCTTTAACAAGTACGCAGAGACAGCAGAATCGACACCGCCAGAGAGTCAGACAAGTACTTTTTTCTTCGACATAAGATTTAACTTTCTAAGTAGCCAGCTGCTTGCGTGGAAAACATCTCTTCGTAGAGTCACTTATGTGACATGAGCTCGGAATGTGTACCCTGTTCGACTATGCGTCCATGCTGGAGGACGATGATACTGTCAGCCTTTCGCACTGTTGCAAACCTGTGTGAGACAATAAGCATGGTCGTATCCTCGGCGAGAGCATAGAGCTGGTCAAAAACGCGTGACTCGGCGAGAGCATCAAGCGCACTCGTAGGTTCATCGAGGATGATAAATTTTGGTTCCGCAAACATACAACGAGCTATCCCAATCTTTTGCCATTCGCCACCAGAGAGATCAACACCATCAGTGAAGTCTGTCGAGAGCATCGTCGCTTCTTTCCGAGGAAGCTTTGCAACGAGAGACTCGGCATCTGCGCGTGCGAGAGCTTGTGCCACACGGGCACTATTGTCTCTTTCTGAGATACGAGAGAGGGCGACATTTTCTGTCACGGTGAACCAGTAGCGAGCGAAGTACTGGAAGAGCACTCACCAGAGCTGATAATAAGTCGCAAGATTTATCTCTCGTATATTCACATCATTGATAAAAATCTCACCTTCCTGAACATCGTAGAATCGTGCGAGGAGTTTGATAATCGTGGTTTTCCCCGCTCCGTTTTCTCAGATAAGGGCGACCCTCTTCCCTGCTTCTATCGTGAAAGAGAGACGATCGAGAACTTTCTCTGTGCTCTTTGGGTACGAAAAGGACACATTACGAAATTCGATCTTTGGAGCACGATCTGGGACTACAGCGTTCGACTGTGTTTTATCGATAATATCTGGAAGCTCGAATATTCTCTTCAGGTCAAATACATAGAGACCATTTTCGTAGAGAGAGGCCAGATTCATCTGAAAAGAAGCGAAGTAACCGGCAATAGTCCCGAGACTTCCGAGAAGAAAAGAGTACTGAGCGAGCACTATCTGACGAGTGAGGAGCTGAGAGAGGAGAAACACATGGAGCCCGACGGAGATAGTAGCAGAGAGGATTCCTGAAGCACTGAGTGAGAGGTATTTCCGATTCAGTTTTCCGACAAACTTATGGGTAAAGATACTATAGGCCTCGCGATACTTGTCTGCGATATATTCTCAGAAAGCATAGATTTTTGATTCACGAACGACCTCGCGATTTTTGAATCCATCGAGAGCATGATCGGCCTGTTTTTTCTCATCACCATCGGAGAGCCATATACCCCACATATCAGCACCGAAACGGATGCTAATGAGATAGTCGAGAACGACAGGAACCAATATCGCGATGAGTATCCACCACGCAATCTGGATAAAAAGTGATGAGATGAGGAGGATACCTATGGTCTGAGAGAGGAGACTGAGCGAACTCTGGACGAAGCTCATAACACGCCACGCAAGTGCATCCTCTATTTTCTTGATGTCAGATTGAAATGTTGGATCTTCATGATAGGGCATATCAATTTGTGCGAGTCTTGAGAGAAAATCTCAGTAAATATGTTCGTCAGAAACATAGCGGAGTCGGAACCAGAAAAAATTAGAACCCAGATCAGCGAGCTGACGAAGGATAGTCGCGACAAGTGCGACAATAACCCACGAGATAAGAGTCTGAGAAAAAGTCGTCACATCAGCAGAGATCAGATGAACCGCCTCAGCGAGTATCTGAGCCAGTGCATAGGTCTGTGCTATCGGGAGAAGACTCTG
>CAYQWU010000046.1:0-6428 GCA_964421335.1 uncultured Candidatus Peribacteria bacterium | reverse complement strand
TAACACAGGTGCTAAAGAAGTACTCTGTTTCTGCATACCAAAAGGAACACGACATCGCTATGCACGCGTCGGTGACATCATCGTCTGCTCTGTGAAAGAAGCAGCTCCGGATGGTCAAGTGAAGGCTCATGCAGTAGTAAAAGCAGTCGTCATCCGTACCTCTCGTCGTGTGAAGCGACCTGATGGATCGACTGTTCGCTCTGATGACAATGCGTGTGTTATCGTCAATGACAAAGGAGAACCCGTCGGATCTCGCGTCTTCGGTCCTGTCTTCCGAGAGCTCCGAGGTGACAAACGATTCAAGTCTATTATTTCTAAAGCACCTGAAGTTATTTAATCAGTCCTCAATTATCCATTCCGTATTATGAAAAAAATGAAAATCCATACTTGAGACACTGTCCGCATCATCGCGGGGAAAAATCGTTTCCGTGTCGAGACCAATAAAGACGGTGTCGAAAAACGAACTCCTATCGAGGCAAAAGTACTCCGTACTTTCCCACAGGATGATAAGCTCATCGTCGAAGGTGTGAATATTGTCACAAAACATGTGAAGAAGCAGGGGACAACTCCAGGTCAGAAAATACAATTCGAAAAAGCGATTCATATCTCAAATGTCATGCTTATCGATCCAGCAACAAAAAAGCCAACCCGAGTTCGTATCGAACAAGGAGCACGCACCACTCGTATTTCAGTCAAAACAGGCAAAGCAATTTAATTCCCAACCCACTCACAACTAAAAAATTTCTCCTATGTCTCTCCGCAAACACTATACATCAACTGTCCTTCCAAAGCTCCAAAAAGAGCTCGGGAAGAATGTGAATGCCCTTCCTCGCCTCGATAAAATCGTCGTGAATATGGGTATCGGTTCTCTCGTCACAGGTGGGCAAAAGGACTACTCACTTTTTGAGCAGCACCTCACACTCATCACTGGACAGAAACCAGTCCTCTCAAAATCTCGAAAAGCTGTTTCGAATTTCAAACTCCGAGAAGGTCTCCCAGTTGGTCTCACGGTCACACTCCGTGGTCAGAGAATGTATGACTTCCTCGAGAAGCTCATCCATGTCGTCCTCCCACGAGTTCGTGATTTCCAGGGTCTCCGCGCGAAGAGCATAGATAAGTCAGGAAATTTCAATCTCGGTCTCCGAGAACAGACACTTTTCCCAGAAATCATTCAGGACGACATCGTGAAGACTCACGGTCTCCAGATCACCATCGCTACAAAATCTCAATCAGCAGAAGACTCGCTTCTCCTCCTCCAAAATATTGGTTTACCATTTCATAAATAATTCCTATGACACGCAAAGCACTCATCGCAAAATGCAATCGACGCAAACTCCGTGCAGAACGGCAGAAGGCAGACGGTCAGAAAGTCACTTTCTCGACTCGTATCTACTCTCAATGTATCGTCACTGGTCGCCGTCGAGGCGTTATCGGTCGTTTCGGTCTCTCTCGTATAGAGCTCCGTGAACGAGTCAACCGATGAGAGATTCTTGGGGTTCGTAAATCTAGCTGGTAATTTTTCTTTTTCTTATGACTACTGATTCTATATCTGATCTTTTCGTCTCACTCCGCAACGCTCTCGTTCGTGGACATGAGTCACTTGTTGTACCGCATTCTACTCTGAAGGAGAGAATACTGGTTATCTTCAAGAAAAATAAATTCATCGTGGATTTCACGACTGAAGGCGATACAAAGAAAACAATTCTTATCACGCTCGATAGTTCAAAATCTCGAAAAGTTCCTGTCTTCCGCCGTGTCAGTACTCCTGGACACCGTGTGTATGTCGGATCGACTGCTATCAAAAAATCTCGCAATGGTTCTGGTATTTATATCATCTCTACACCGAAAGGTGTCATCACTGGCTATGAAGCTCGCGCTCTCAATGTCGGTGGAGAGATTCTCGGTGAAGTTTATTAATTATTTTTATGTCACGACTTGCAAAAAAACCTATTACTCTCCCTGCTGGTGTCACTGCGACACTCGAGGGTTCTACTCTGGCCTTCACTGGTCCAAAAGGGAAGCTAGATCTCGTCCTCTCAGGAGCAGTTTCAGCTTCTATCGAGGGAAATACTATCACACTCGCTTCGACTTCTTCTGCAAATGATGACTTCGCTCAGTGGGGTCTCATGTGGTCACTGGTCCAGAGCAAGATGAATGGAGTCTCAACAGGCTTCACGAAATCTCTCGAGATCCAGGGGGTTGGTTATCGTTCTGAAATCACAGGAAACAAACTCACACTCTCTGTCGGATTCTCTCATAAGGTCGTCCTCGAAGTCCCATCAACTGTCTCTATTGCTCAGGATGCTCAGAATGCGAGCATACTCATCGTCTCTGGTATAGATGCTCAGCAGGTAGGTCAATTCGCAGGGAAGATACGAGCAGTCAAACCACCTGAACCATACAAAGGAAAAGGTATCCGATATGTTGATGAATTTGTTCGTCGCAAAGCAGGTAAAACAGGCGCTAAATAAAATAATTAATTTCTTACTATGTCTCTCTCTCAATCAGAAAAACGAATCAAACGACACAAACGAATACGAGCGCGTATCAGCGGTACCGCTGATTGTCCTCGTCTCGCAGTGTATCGTTCAAATGCTCAGATCTACGCTCAGATTATCGACGATGTCGCTGGCCTCACACTCGCGAGTGCTCACGATATGGAAGCTAAAAAAGGTACAAAGATAGAGCACGCTCAATCTGTCGGTACTGAAATCGCAAAAAAAGCCCAAGCTGCTGGTATCAAGACTGTTGTCTTTGATCGAGGTGGATTTATCTATACTGGACGCGTTGCAGCACTCGCTGATGCAGCTCGTACAGGAGGCCTCATATTTTAATCATCCCATTTATGACAGACGAGACAATCATACCTACACCCGATGCTCCTGAAGCAGAGAATGAAGTAGTCACTCCTACTGAGACTGAGGTTGCTGAAACTTCAGAGGAAGTAGTAGAAGCTCCATCAACTTCAGAGGAAACTTCTGAGGTTGCTGATGAGACTCCTGAGTCAACTGATGAAGTTGCTTCAGAAGAAGCTCCTGAAGAACCAGTAGCCGCACCTGTTCGTTCGACACCTCTCACAGCACTGTCTGCTCGTGCAGAGCGTCCAGCTCGTACACAACCGAGCGGAGACCGTGGTGGGGATAAAGGTGGAGACCGTGGTGGTCGTCGTGACGATCGTCGTGGTGGCAAATCTGGATTTGAAGCTGTCAAAAAAGAATTCGAAGAAGTCCTCCTCGAGGTCGGTCGTGTCACGAAAGTCACCAGTGGTGGTCGTCAGCTCCGTTTCCGTGCAGCTGTTGTCATCGGTGACCGAAATGGTCGCGTTGGTTTCGGACTTGGCAAGGCTCGAGAAGTCTCTATCGCTGTCGAAAAAGCAGTCAACTCTGCAAAGAGAAACCTCATCAAGGTCCCACTCGAGAACGGAACTGTTCCATACCAAGTAGAGACGAAATTCAAATCAGTCAAAATCATGATCCATCCAGCAACAGAAGGTACAGGTATCATCGCAGGAGGTTCTGCTCGTCGCATCCTCGAACTCGCTGGTTGTCAGAATATTCTCTCAAAACGCCACGGTGGTCGTAATGTCATCACGACAGCCTACGCTACTATCGAAGCGCTCAAGAAATACCAAGTAAAAAATTAATTTCACATAGTTCCACTCCTAAACTTTCACTTATGCTTACTCATTCTACACTTCGCCCTCGCGCATCATCGAGAACTACTTCCAAGAGAATCGGTCGCGGACTGGGATCTGGAAAAGGTGTTTTTGCTGGTCGCGGAAACAAGGGTCAAAAGGCTCGAACTGGTAAGAAACTTCACCCTCTCTTCGAAGGTGGACAGACACCACTTCACATGCGTCTTCCGAAACTCCGCGGTGGTGCTTATTCAGCAAAAACTCCATTTGTCGTCGTCCAACTCGGTGACCTCCAGAAGCTCGCTGATGCAGGTACTTCTGAGATTACTCTCGAGAAACTCATCGAAGCAGGCTATGTCCGTGGATCAAAGGCTCGAGTCAAACTCCTCTCTGGAGGTGAGCTCACTTCAGCTGTCACGGTCTCAGCTCACGCAGTAAGTATCTCGGCAAAAGCAGCACTCGAGAAAGCAGGCGGAACTATTACCTTGATTGCAAAATAAAAAAGAAGATGGATTTCCGAATCCCCGTTTAACTCCTTCCCCTTATGAAGAATTCCTGGACACAAATCCTCCGCTCATCAAGTCTCCGAAAGAAGATAATGCTTACTCTCGGTCTTATTGTCGTCTACAAACTCCTCTCTGTTATTCCAGTACCAGGTGTTTCGAACGATTCACTTGCGAGCATGCGAAGTGTTTTCTCTGCACAGCCAGGACTTGCATTTTTTAGCTCACTCATGGGTGGAAGTCTTGAGAGATTTTCTATCATCCTCATGGGTCTCTCTCCCTACATCAATGCTTCTATCATCCTCCAGCTCCTCTCTGTCGTCGTCCCAAAACTCGAAGAAATCAAGAAAGAAGGTGCTCAAGGTCAGAAAAGAATCAATACCTACACTCGTATCCTCACTGTACCTCTCGCTTTCATCCAGAGCTACGGGATGATCCTCCTCCTCAATAGTCTCACGAGTATTCCTGTAGTGGACACGAGCGATTGGGGACTTCTCCTCGCGATGATGACGACTATCACAGCAGGGACAGTATTTCTCATGTGGCTCGGTGAACAAATCAATGAATCAGGTATCGGAAATGGTATCTCGATGATTATCTTTGCCGGTGTTCTCGCAGAAGTACCTGGTCGTATAGCGACACAGCTCGGAGGTGTAGTATTGGGTGGTTCATTTGGTTCTATTTTTATTCAGATTCTCCCATTCCTCGGACTCCTCGTCGCGACACTTCTCGTCATCTATGTCATCATACGATTCACAGAAGGATACCGCCGTATTCCTCTCGTCTACACTCGTACTGGTCGAGATGAGCGATCATATTTCCCTATTCGTATCAGTCAGGCAGGTATGGTTCCTATCATCTTTGCGATGTCTCTCGTTACTTTCCCTTATATCATCGGACAGGCGATAGCTCTCCGCAGTGCTGGCATGCCAGCATTTGTCCGTAGCGCTGCTGACCTCATGGTACAGATATTTAATCCAAATACTCCGACCTGGTGGTTTGTCATCGTATTCGTGATCCTGGTTCTCGGATTCTCGTTTTTCTATATCTCTATTACTTTTGATACAAAAGAAGTCGCAGATGGTATACAGAAACGCGGTGGCTACATCCCTGGTATTCGTCCAGGCCGTCAGACAGCTGACTATCTCCGCAAGGTCTCAAATCATCTCAATTTCTTCGGAGGTTCATTCATCGCACTCGTGGCTGTATTTCCGTATGTTGCGACACTCGTGAACAATGCACTCAAAGCTCGAAATATCCCTGCTCTCGAACTCGCTCAGATAGATTTCCTCGTCTCTGGTGCCGGTCTCATCATCGTCGTCGGCGTCATCCTCGAGCTCATCCGCAGATTCAAATCAGAATCACAGTCATATAATTACAAAAATTTCTTCTAATTGCCCCGACTAAACTTATCACTTTTTACTTATCACTTTTTACTTTTCCCTCCCATGGACTCACAACTTATCGCACATATCCAGAACCTCGCTGCTGGTAAAAAAGACTTTCCCCAGATCCGCACAGGAATGCAGGTAGAAGTCTCTCAGAGAATCAAGGAATGAGACAAATCTCGTATCCAAAAATTCGAAGGTGTCGTCATCAAAACTGGTGGTAAAACCCACGGTGAAAAAACCTTTACTGTTCGTCGCGTGACCAATGGTCTCGGTATTGAAAAAACTTACCCTATTTCTTGTCCTACTCTCGAGGGGGTCGAAGTCATCCGACAATACAAAGTGAATCGTAAGAACATCCGATTCATCCGTGATCTCAAAGGGAAGTCAGCTCGTCTCAAAGAAGTAAAAGTCGCGAAGACTGCTGCTCCCAAGAAAGCGACAAAGGCAACAAAAGCACCAGTAGAAGCTGCAGAGACTCCAGCAGAATAATCACCTTATAACAAAGCAAAAGTGTTTAATTACTCCCCCTCTCATGACGGGGAGTTTTTTGGGAACAACTCTCCCCTAGATTTTCACCAGAAAATCAGAGGGAGTTTGGCATTATTTGAGGCAGAATCTGAAGCAATCTCCCCCTTAAAAATTCACCAGAATTTTAGAGGGGGTAGGGGGTGAATGAAAAGCAAACTTAATCCATTATCACTGTCATCATTGATACAGTTCCCTTTTCTAGCTCTGATATTTTACTCCACACATACTCATGAGTTCTATCATCTGGATAGAGCATTATACCAACAAATTTAAGAATCTTGTATCCATGATTTGTGATGTATTTTTCTCGTCTTATATCATAATCCTTTTTCTCTTCATGAGATATTCAGTCTACTTCTATGACTATCTTGT
>CAYQWU010000045.1:0-6481 GCA_964421335.1 uncultured Candidatus Peribacteria bacterium | reverse complement strand
CTAAAAGAGTCCAGACAATTTGCAACTATTTTTTCTTCGGAGCAGATTTCTTTGCTGGAGCCTTCTTTACTGCAGTTGTTTTTGGAGCTTTTTGGACTTTCGGTGTTGCTACTTTTTTCACAACAGCTTTGATCTTCGGAGCGAGGCGAGGAGTTTTGATGATTTTGCCATCAGCACCTACCTCGGCTTTATTTCTTTTTGCTGTAGGAGTCTGGAGTCCAACTGTTTTGTGTCCCCATTTCATCTTGCGTTCATTGGCAATATGAGTAGTAGAACCATATTTACCTTTGCCTTTTGCTTTGGCTGATTTGTTTTGGAGGAGATGGCGTTTACCGATTTTTGCTGTGGTGAATTTACCAGTAGCAGTGATCTTTACACGCTTTTGCTTTCATGATGAAGGAGTTAAAGGATGGAGTTGGATATTGAACCTGCGGCCCATGAATTTGATTGTGCCTTCGATGCGATAGATTTTTGCGATACTCTCGACGAAGGATTGGAGCTTGGAACGAGCCATGTCTTGGAAACGCATTTCTCGTCCACGGAGAGGTAGCTCGATTCTAAGGATATGACCTTCTTTTGCAAACTTTTCTGCCTGTTTCCGACGGATTTCCATATCGTGTTCTCCGATGGCATAGCTGAGGCGGAGAGTTTTGAGTTCTGTTTTCTTTGTCGCTGCCTGATTTTTCTTTTTATTTTTCTTTTCGATGAACTGTTGTTTTTGCCAATCCACGATTTTCGCTATGGTGACTCATTCACGAACTGCCATCTCTACGAGGTCGAGCTCTTGTTCTCGTGCCATGCTGAGCGCTTCGCTCAAGGACATAGTTCCGAGTTGTTCACCTGATTCATTTATTACCTGTACACGAGAAGCAGTAATCTGCTCATTCATTCGTTTCTTTGGTGGTTGCATCGAGGATTACTTAACTGAGAGGTTGGCGAGCATGCCAGCGAAGCGAGACTTCTTTCTCGCTGCGTTATTTTTGTGGATGATATTTTTTTTCGCGAGAGTGTCGATGACTTTCTGGAGCTTTGGAAATGCTTCAGTAGCTTCAGCGACATTATTACCTGCGATAAGTCGTTCGAAACCGACACGAGCTTCACGAAATAAACCACGAACACGATCATTTCTGAGGTGACGAGTGATATTTTGTCGGAGTTGCTTCTTTGCAGAGCGGAGAATTGGCATAATGAAAGGAGAGATAAGAAAGGGCACGAAGTGTGTTATCTAAGAGAAAAACACTCTACACATACCAGAATTTGTTCACAAAAAGTCAGGAGACACACTGTCTTTTCTTGTTCGCTATCTTATGGAAAGTCTTTTTTTGTCAAGATTTTTTCTCCTTTTTCTAGCAATTGATAATTCAACATTCGACTCTATACTGACAAGTAAATGAAATGGTTTGATCTTTTTTCTGATAAGCATTCACGGACTTCTCTCAAAAAGTCCGATAGTGTCGAGCAAAACCTCTCCCACAAGAGCTACAGGGATATCAGTAAACGCGATCCCATCAGCCTCGTCACAGGGGTATTTCAGAGTCAGAAATCCTACACCCCGTTTTCATTGCGCAGAAATATTGCTGATTTCTGTCAGCATATTCCTGCATATACGAGACAACTCACACGAGGGCACTGGTCTATCATCCTCATCATCACCCTTCTCGCGTACTGTATTTATTGACTCGGTTTTATCATCCGTACAGAGATGAATCTGAGGGCATTAAACAATAATCCAGGGGCACTCATGACTGGGTCTGGGTTTCAGAGACTCAGAGATATGCGGAGGGATTATCAGATTCTGGCACCTGTTCTCGGCAATCCATTTTTCCCGATAGAGCCGCTTGCGACCTACGGGCGAGTCCTGGGTATCAGCTATCATCTCGTCCAGAATACAGAGAAGCTCACAGCTATAGAAGACGATATCATGCAGTGGAAGGACACTTCTGAGACGATCAGTATTTTCCCGATAATGAAGGAGATTTTTCGTTGGCTCTCGGGTATGGACGACGATATACAGGAGCTCTTTACCATGATTCAATCAAAAGCTCCAGAAATAGAATCCAGCACAGCCTCTACTCTCTGGACAAATCTCCTCAAAAATGAAAATATCTGGTATACAATTCTCGGCCGAGACGGTCCTACGCGTATCCTCCTCCTCAACCAAAATAGTGATGAGCTCAGAGCGGGTGGAGGATTTCCTGGAACGGCATTTATCATCGAATTTGATGCAGGGCGGATGACTCGTTTTGATTTTTTTGATATTTACGCTCTTGATTGGAATCTAACAGGGTATCGTCCTTCTCCAGAAGGCATCAATCAATTCAAATCAATCAATTATCCTGGAAAACCGGTTGAATTTGAAATCCGGGACGCGAATTATTATCCGCTCTTTCACCAGAGTGCTGTGAAGCTCAACGAACTCGCCCAAGAGGCGGGGATAGGCACTATCGATCTCGTCGTCTGAATCAATCAGAAATTTCTCGAAGACCTCGTCAGACTCGTCGAGCCTCTCTCGCTCGAAGGCATACCAATGAAAATCGATCACCGAAATGTGACACTCATACTCTCGATGCTCGTCGAAGGAAAGAAAACAATCACATGAACTCCAAAATGAACCGTGAAACTCCTCGCTGATGCTCTCATTACCCAGATTCAAGAACAAAACAAGTGACAACGAGCGGCACTCCTCCTGGCTTCTCACATATACAATGGTGAATTCATAGCAGGTTCTGTTCGCACCGATATACAGACGGCTCTCGATAGTCTCGGAATATTTGACCGCTGGCAGGGGAAAAAAGGCGATTGGCTCTATCCACTCTTTACCTCGATTTCTCGGAATAAATCAGATAGGCTCATGGAGAGAACTTTTGAAATCAATCACACTGGTACTTGTGAAAGAACTGTCACACTTCGACAGAAGCATTGGTTTGATCTGATAGAAGCAGCACGCATCAAGAGTCTCGCGCATGAACTGGGAATTGAAGACAAACTCACGAGTCTCCTCCCGATACAGGGCTGAGGTGATAATGTCCAATACCTCCGCTTTATCCTCCCACCAGGAACGAAGCTCCTTCCAAAATCAGATGGAGCATGGAGTATCGCCGACGAAAATAGTCAGTTTACAACTATTCATGGCTATGAGACGACGAGGCCGGGGACAACGAAAAACATCACGCTCCGCTACGCTCTCCCCGAATGACATTGCTCTGAGGAGACAGAATTTTTCAAACAACCCGGACTTCGGAATACTCGAGTCGTTATTCAGAAAAAATGAGTGAATGTCTATCAGAAATTTTACGAATAAGTATGTTTTCTTTTCAATATTTCCACATCCCACGAACACTTTCTCGAGACTATTGCACTCGAGCACTTCAGGCACTCGAAAAAGTCATAAAAAAACCACAGAAGGGGATTATTCATCTCATCGTTCTTGATTCCGAGGAAATGGCTCGCATGAATCAGCAATTCCGAGGGAAAGAAGGTCCGACGGACATTCTTACATTTTCTTATGTAGAAAAAAAATCGAAGTTCGAAAATCGAAGTTCGAAAATCGAAGTTGCAGGTGAAATCTACCTCTGTCCCGAGAAGATAAAATCCTACGCAAAAGACGCTTGAAAAACCTACAAAGAACAACTCGAGTATATCATCATCCATGGGCTCGTACATCTCATGGGCTATGACCACGAGACTGATGTGGATTGGAGGGAGATGGAGAAAGTAGAAAAAAAAGTTCAATTGCTTCTCGCACAATAAAAAACTCCCGGGAACCGGGAGTTTTCATACCAAGATGCATTAGGCTTTCGTACTTTTTCTGAAAAAAGTACCGGAGAAGTGAGCGAATCTCACTTCGAGTAGACTAAAATTCTATGAATCATTTAGGGGAACTCAAACTCGCTATAGACCTGGTTCATCTGAGTATCAGTATTCATCCCGCTCAGACAGTGATTCCCCTAAAAACCTGTTTCTCTTTTCGCAAGAGGAATTGGCGAATTATTATGATTAACGAATCTCGTATTTGAGATACACCTGAATCTGGATTTCCTGTGAGCCAGCTTCGATAGTTGGAGCGACAGCAGCTTCTTTTGAACCAACTGCCATATCCATCATAGCGCCACCACGGTAAGAGACAGAAGGAGAGATATACCCTTCACTGATTTCGAGGAGACGACCGAGAGTAAATCCTCCTGCTTCCGCGATGATTTTTGCTTTTGCTTTCGCCTTTTCGATGGCTTCTGCACGAGCCATGTTTTCTACTTCTGTCGGATTATCGAGAGAGAATTGGATATCGGAGACTGTATTGGCACCATTTTCTACGACACCTGTGAGGAGAGGGCTCGTGAGCTTGAAGTCTCGTATTTTGAGAGTGGCCATCTGTTGTACCGTGTAGCCGACGATTTTCGCTGGAGGACAAGTACTGCCTGCTCGGTAATCACAGACGACATTTTCATATCGAGGATTGATACTGTATTGTGTTGTCGAGATATCTTTTTTATCGATACCTTGTTTCGCAACAAAATCTATCACAGCGTTCATCTTTGTCGCATTCTCTGTTTGGAGTTTCGCGAGGTCTTCATCGCCTTCGGTGATGACCTGGAATGTGAAACTCGCTATATCTGGTACTCCGACAGCTTTTCCATCGCCCTGGACAGTGAAGCTACGGAAATTGGTCGGTTCACTGGAGCGGTCATAGGTACGAGTGAGTGAAAAGCCAAAATACAGGAATCCAGCGAGACTCACGATGATAGCGAGACCGAGGAGGTTTTTGAGAGTAGGAGACATAGGAAAAATTTAGAAATAGTTCTATGAGTATAGCTCTCTCATTTTCTTTTGGAAGTTTATTACCCTTGCCAAAAAATGAATTATTATCTCTCTACTATCTCCACCACTTTCTCACGAGAAGTATGTCCTTGTAGTATAGTAATCCGTGATTTGGGTACATCGAAGAATTCAGACAGAGCCTCGATGAGTCATCTATTTGCTTCGCCATCGACGGGTTTTTCTCGTATTTTCACGACGAGTGTTTTCTCACCAAATAAATTCTCCACCCATTCGATAGATTCTTTCCGGCTTCCTGGTTTGACATGAATTGTTATTCTCATAATGATGCTTGAGATAGAGGTAGAGAAAGAGAGCTTCGCTCGTTGCCACTCGGTATGCCTTTGGGCATATCTCCGGTAGAGGATGGATTTTTTAATCAGGAGTAATTATAAATTCAACCCTCTATCTCTACCTCTATCTATTACTTGGCTCCTTTTGCCCACTTCACACCAGCATAGACGAGAGGTGTTGCGATGATGCTCATACAGCTGCGGAAGACCCAGTAAGGGAGGATAATTCCCCACATAAACATATGATTACCAGCCCAGAATGAGACATCACCAGGAACATACATCGCGAGATAGACGAAGAGAGCTCCATCGATGCCTTGAGAGATAATGTTTGAGAGATTCGTAGAGAGCCAGAGAGATTTTCACTTAAATCTGTCTCTCAGTCGGCAGAAGATGATGACATCGAGGATATCAGACACAGCAAAAGCAGTAATACTCGCGAGAGAGAATCGGAGTGCTTGGCCAAAAATTATATCAAAAGCTGCTTCTTTGTCAGTGAAGATCATACTCGCGGGGAGCATCGTCGTGAGCCACGAGAAAAACGCGAGACCTACGATAGTGAAGAGAGATATACGATAAATGCTTCGAGCAGTTTTGTATCCCCAGACTTGAGCCACAATATCGTTGATACAGTAGATAAATGGTATGAAAAATATCGCCATAGAGACCTTGAGTTGGGGTATATTTATCGGTCCGAAATGAAGCGAAATATCTCCAACAGGGGAAGTCTTCACGCCGAGTGTTTCGGTCATGAGAACACAGAATATATAGAGCGCTACCAGAATAATGAGCTTGGTTTCTTGAGGCGTTGCTTCGTGGGATTTTCGGAGAAATGAGAACATATGGATAGATATTAGAGGGTAGATATGAGATTGGAGATAATTGGTTTGATATCAATGGAGCTATATATTTTGAGTTCTGGAAATTTTTCAAGAGGTATCCATTCTGCGAGTTTCATGTATTCTTTTTCGCCACCAACAAATCCATCAGTTGAGAGCTCTCCCCCAACGACTGAGGCTGTATAGTAGAGGGCAATTGTGTGAGTATGTTTACCCTTTCTGCGAAATGTGAAAAAACTTTCTCTTAAAGTCACGAGTTCATCGATTTTTACATCTAATCCAGTCTCTTCTTTCACTTCGCGTAATAATGCATCTGTTGTTAGTTCGTCCATATCTACGCCACCTCCAGGCAAGTCATATCCATCTCCCCATTGTGGTGACATGAGTATTTTTCAATCTTGTATTATGATTGCATATGCAGCAGGTCTCCACACAAGTTCTGAAATAGGGACTTCGTGGATCCCCCCATCTTTATTTGTTGTCGTAATATGCGTTTTCATGGTCGAAATTGTACCGCAAAGAATATGAATGCAAATT
>CAYQWU010000044.1:0-6554 GCA_964421335.1 uncultured Candidatus Peribacteria bacterium | reverse complement strand
GAACAATGTGATGATGGAAATACTAATAATAATGATGGATGTTCGAATTCTTGTCGTACTCCTGCCTGTGGTAATGGTGTCCGAGAGGGAAGCGAACAATGTGATATAGGTGCCAATAATGGAAAACCTGGATCTCCTTGTACTGCCCAGTGTCTCAATGCTGGTGTCGCCTCAGTCTGTGGCAATGGTGTCCGCGAAGGCAATGAACAATGTGATGACGGTAATCAGAGTAATACAGATACTTGTTCAAATATATGTACTGCTATCGGTGGCGCAGGACCTGCATGTCGAGTCCAGGCATTTGATTCTTATGGATCAGTTCCTCTCACGACGACTCTCTCATGTTCAGGCGCTCAACAGGGGCGGACAGTGATTATTATTACAAAGAATAATGCACTCGTAGATAGCTCTGAGACCAGAAGTAAAACATTTACCTTTAACGAGTCAGGACGATATACTATCCGTTGTTATCCTGATGCAGCGAATAATCAAGCGAATTCATGTACTACAGTTATCAATGTCGATGGGCAGTGTGGAAATGGTTCACGAGAACAGGGCGAGATGTGTGACGACGGAAATACTAATAACTATGACGGTTGTTCGAATTATTGTCGCCTCACAGGATCAACCTGTGGAAATGGTATCCTCGATTCTGGTGAACAATGTGATGATGGGAATAATAGTAGCAGCGATACCTGTACCAATATCTGTCAGACAAGTACACCAAATACAGGTCCAGCGGGTATCCTCGCTATCCTTATCATGGTGGCATTTATGAGTGCTCTCGGTATCGTCTATCGTCGTTCACACCGACAGTCATAAGGACAATAGTTATTTCATCTGCCCCAGTTCTGACCTATGCATACTCTTTTTTCCAAGCATTATCCGGCATTTGATTATCATGAACATCGTGGATTGACTGACCATCTCCGTGAAAAATTGGCAACAGAATTTCATATCCATGAAGATGATCTCGATGATATGTATTCTCCGATGCAACTCTCAAAATTTGAGATACGGAAAAACTATGCCTATTTTGCTCTCCAATTTGCCGATAAAGATGTCTCCAATCGTATTAGTACACAGCAGATTCATTGTTTCGTGAGTTCGAAATTTCTCTTTGTCATTGATGAGGATAACTTCATAGGGGTTAAAGAATTCGACAGAATCCGTAATCATCTCGTGGACAAGGAGAACTATAATAGTTTTGACCTTTTCTACGAACTCCTCGATATATCTGTTATTCGTATGTTCGGTCTGCTTCATGCGATACATAGTCGTGTGAGAGTGATGGAATCCACTATTTTCTCTGAAGAGCATCTCGAAAATGATCAGATATCGGAGATTCAGGACATCAAGAAAAATATTATCAATTTCAAGTCCCTTCTTGCTCCACTTTATGATATTCTCGAAGAGCTGACACTCAAACATACAGAGCTCATCGATGAAACAGGAAAGGAGGCAATAGATGACTCTCTCGATAAAATCAAGAAACTGGTGAACCGTCTCGATAATTTCCGAGATACCATGAAGCTCCTCACTGAGACAAATGAGATGATCATCGCGCGAAATACGAATCAGACTGTTCGTCGTTTGACCCTCTTCAATGTACTCCTCTTATGACCGAGTTTTATAGCAGGATTTTTCGGTATGAATATTCATTTTGGCTGGATCAGTGCGCTCGCCAGTAGCCAGAATATTATTCCATTAGCTATTATCATCGTGGCTATGTTTTCTCTGACAGTCTCAATGTTTCTCTTCTTCCGATCAAAAAAATGGGTTTAATCCCATTTTTTATTGTATTTCAGTAGTTGTTTTGAGTTGGTTCCGGAGATTCTGTACTTCTCGTCTGAGCTGGAGCGCTCTATCGGGGTCATTTGTTGCTTCGAGGATTTCTAGCTCCAATTGCTCTATTCTCGCTTGTATTTTCTCGGGAGTGAGTGTAGGTTCTCGATTGGTAATCTGATTGATGACCTGAGACCCGAGCTCTGTAGGGATGACACCGGCTACTCATTTTTTCTCTAATCTCGCATAGAGGAGACCTCCAGTGAGACAGAGGAGGGCGATTATCCCATAGACAGAATAGCGGAGGATGTGTCATTTTTTCTTTCCCATAGATGCATTATATACATATTCAGAAAAACTACCAAATCTATCGTATTACCTCGAGGTTGGTTCGGGCTATTTCACGCCATCGTGGGTCTTTTTTCTTGAGGATTTCGAGGACACCGGCGAAGTGAAGAGCACCGTATTGGATGTATATATTTGGTACTGGTGATTCTTCTATTGCTTCTGCCAGAATACTATTTCTCTTATCGAGAATGATATCAAATATTGGGAGCTGTGTTTTGAGATTCTGCTCAAGAGCAGGATTGGTGTAGGTACGGAGGAGTATATTGAGAAATCCACGAGAGAGTATCTGGAGAGTTCTTTTTTGGAAATCATTGAGCTCGGGGTATTTTTCTGCGATTTTAGTGAGTATGTCATTTTCTAGTGGTTCCGGACTCTCTATATTTGCTTCTCGTGCAAATGCTATTATCTCATCGGTGGATATGTCGACATTGGTACTCGGAATGATGCCCTTATATCTCTCTGGATCCTGCAGTGTGAGTCAGCTCATCTCCGCGAAGAGGCTATACATTTCCTGTGAAATATTGATGCCGGTCAGTTGACTCAATTCTGCTATACTTTCAGGCGTTCCTGACTCGACTCATTCATAGAAAAATACGAACTCTCGCCCTTTCAGATTTTCTATATCTCGCTGTACTTCATCATAGAATCTCGCAGATCCTATGTGCATCATTGATTGGAAGATAACTGTTTTTTCGCCATTACTGATGGTGATTTTTGGGAGAGTAGCGGGGGCTGTATTATTCGTGAATTGGATGAATCCCACCAGAATCCAGGGAATGAGCCAAGTCAGACAGACAAGCCAAGCCCAGCCCTGCAGGAAATTTCGTATAAATCTTTGTCATCGAGTTTTGTCATCGTGCTTCCCAAAAATCATACCAACGAGTCCGAGAGCTACACCTCATCCTATTGTCACCATGATGGAGATGGGGATGAGTGCGAGAAAAACTCCCATGCCCACCCATGATCCGAGCGACCAGCTGAGCCAGAGATTTGCTATAAATGATATGAGGAAAATACTTCCGAGTAGCATAGGAATATAATTAGAGTTTTTCTACTGCGCCATTATCTACGAAAAATGTGCGGAGGTCAGAGAGTATTGAATCGTAGGTGACTTTATCTTTTCCTTCTATCGCGACCTTGAGCATCGGTTCTGTTCATGATTTCCGTACACAGAACCACCAGTCAGGAGCCTCTACTCGTACGCCATCGATGGTGATAATTGTATGCTGTTTATATTTTTCTTTGAGCGTTTCGATGAGTTCATCTTTTTTGTCTGTGATGAATTGGAAGACCTGTCCGCGAGTGTAGGTATTAAATTCAGCAATCATCTCAGACGCAGTATTATAATTTTCGAGAGCCTTCAAGAGGTAGAAAAGCCCAGCAAGAGGCATCTCAATAGTTCCGTATTCTTTGAAGAGTAAATGCGTCGAGACTTCACCCGCGAGGAGACCATTTGCTTCGATGACTTCTCGGACGAATGACTCTCTCCCAACACGGGTCATACGGAGTTCGCCACCATTTTGCTTCACGACATCGCTTACTATTCTTCCGCAGAATACCTCTTGAAAAATTGTCTTGCTTCAGAGCTTGTCGGCAGTTCCATCTGTGAGGAGTTGTTTCCCGATAATTGCTAGAAGTATATCGCCTGTGACCACGATACCCTCTGGTGTCACCATGCCAAATCTGTCTGCATCCCCGTCGAATATAAATCCGAAATCACTTCCATTTTTTTGTATTTCCTCGATAAGCGGTTTATAGTTCGCAAAACGAGAAGTGTCTGTGTCGTGAGCAGGGAATCGTCCATCAGGATTGGTAAAAATATGGACAGCATTCTCTCAGAGTATTTGTTTTAAGAACTCTTGTTCAAAATGTGAGGCGGCACCATGACTATAGTCGATGGTAATTTTTGGAATTTTTTTGAGGGTTTGAAATTTAGCCCTGATGTCTGCGAGGAGAGAGGTGATTCTCGTATCTGTATAGGGGAGAATCGCTGGAAATTCTGTCCCTTCTGGTGTGATTGATTCGTATCTTTCAAAGAAGCTTCTGAGATCTGAGGATTTGATAGAGAGGCACTTATTGTCCACAATTTTGATACCGACATATTCACTCGGATTGTGAGAGGCTGTGAAGAGACACGTGCAATCATAGGTATCAATAGCAGCATAATACGCCATCGGTGTCGAGCAGACTCAGTATCGGTATTGCGAGAGAGAATCATCGAGTCCTATCACTGTCACTTCGAGTACTCCAGCACTTTTCATTCCGCGGAGAAATTCATCAATCAGGATGTTATTTGCTTCTCGGACATCGGAGCTGATGAGGATTTTTGGAGTTCCGTATTTCTCGATGAGATGGAGTCAGAGAGCGTACCCCATGATACGACCGAATTGTTCGTCTACTTCTGATTGCCAGATACCGCGGATGTCGTAGGTTTTAAATGCTGAGAGGGAGTACATATATTAGTAAACAGTAAAGGGTAAACAGTGAACAGGCAGGATTATTTTTTTACATCTATTTTGATGTCTTGGGTCATTTTCGCTCCATTGAGAAAAATTTCAATATCATTACGATTCTTTGCTATATTCATTTTTGTTTTCAATTGTTCGATAAAGACTCGTGGGGGTTCTTCTTTTTGTATTTCTGCTTTCTGCATTTCTGCGAAAAACTTCCCACAGAGGAAGGAAGCTACCATGAGTATAACTATAATAAATGATGAACCTAGTTTTTTCATTGGAGTGAATATGCCAGGAGGACATTTGAGAGGAGCATCGCTATTGTCATAGGTCCTACACCACCAGGAACTGGTGTAATATCAGCTAACTTCCCGATATTTTCAGTATCACAATCTCCAGAGAGTTTTCGCCCTTCATCTTCCGCGACATTGATGCCTACATCGATGACGAGTGCACCTGGCTGTACCATTTCTGCTGTGATGAGATGTTTCTTGCCTACAGCGGAGATGATAATATCTGCATTCTTCGTATGTGCACTGAGATCTTTCGTACGACTATGACAGATAATGACTGTCGCTCCAGCGTTTAAGAGGAGCATTGAGAGAGGTTTTCCGACTATCATACTTTTTCCTATTACAACCACATTCTTTCATTCTACTATTCAATACTGTTTAATAATCTTCATGATTCCCTTCGGTGTTCCTGGGATGAGACCTGTTTCGTCACCACTGTAGAGGCGTGCGATATTGGTACTCGAGAATCCATCGACATCCTTCAGAGGATTTATCGTATCAAATATTTCCTGTGCTGAAATGCTTGATGGAAGAGGCGACTGCACGAGTATACCATGGACTGTCTCGTCGGCATTGAGCTTTTGGATATGATCCGATAGACTTCACTGAGTTGTCGTATCAGGCAGATGAAGGAGCGTCGCCTTGATTCCGATGCTTTCACAAGTTTTGATTTTATTTCTCACATAGACCTCGCTCGCACTGTTATTTCCCACCATGATGATAGTGAGACTTGGAGTGGTATGGAGCTTCTTCACGGCTATCTCGATGTCTCGTATGATACTATCGGCCAATGTTTTGATATCGAGAATCATTTATCGGAGGAGATTTGCTAGAAACGGTATCCCCATGACCATGAGTAGGTCGAGCGTGATAATCAGAATGAGTGGTGCGAGGTCTATCATCCCCACTCGTGTGGGAAAAATTTTTCTCGTGAGGTCATAGAGAGGGCGAGTGATGCTATTGAGTGGACCTATCACGATATGGAGTCCGAGAAGTGTGAGCCAGCTCAGGATAACATCGAGGATGACCGCCCAATAGATAATACGCAAGAAAAAAGCTAACCCAGCGAGGAGGTAGAGAGCGAGAAGAGTCATGATTTAGGCGAGATTTTTATTGAGGAGTGCGACGAGGCTAGCCTTGTCAGAGAGACCGACAGTTTTATCCACGAGCTGACCATCCTTGAACACGAGAATAGTAGGGATGCTCATGACACCAAATTGTTGGGCGATATCACCTGAAGCATCGACATCGAGTTTTGTGATATTTGCCTTTCCTTCGTATTCGTGTGCGAGTTCTTCGATGACCGGAGCTATTGCCTGACACGGTCCACACCAATCAGCGTACATGTCGACGAGTGTGACGCCAGAGGCGATAGTAGATGCAAAATCAGAAGAGGTAAGTATGCGAGTCATATAAAAATAGTGAAGAATAAATCAATTACGGATTACGAATATTTTGTAAGAGTAATTATTTGTATTGTATTTTTTTTCTCCCTTTATGCAAATTTTTAGCACCTGGTGTTGTCGGGTGCTAGATTCTGTCTTATTTTTTCTGAGGGTTGGTATTTTCATTGATTTTTTCTCAAATGTTTATAGTCTCTTCTCTATGAAAATCATCTTTGTGACAGGGGGTATCATCTCTGGTTTAGGAAAGGGTGTGACGGCCTCATCGATAG
>CAYQWU010000043.1:0-6683 GCA_964421335.1 uncultured Candidatus Peribacteria bacterium | reverse complement strand
GGGGGATTAGAAAACAGGGAATAGAAAAGATATGTCGTGTCAGTCGCCGGCTATGTCGTGTTTTTTTCACTTCATTAAAATCTCATTGTAGTAAAAAAATGAGACTGTAAAGAGTAATTTTTTGAAAAACAGAGGATAGGTGATTGCCTTCATCTATATTTATCTATAATCAAATCTATGAATCTTTCTCTCAACATCATGTCCTGGCTTAATCCCGATATTTTATTTCGAAGTGTAGTGGTCTATTTCTTTGTTGTGTGGTTTTGTCTCGTGATATGGGTAGTAAGAGATATCACAAATCGGACACATTCTCTGACTTTCCAAGTTCTGAGTATCCTCATGGTTCTCCTCTTGACCCCACTCGGTATATTTATCTATCTCCTTCTCCGACCACAGAAGACACTCTTCGAACAAGTCTTTGAATCTGAGTTTATCCGCCTTGATTCAGAATATGCAAAAAACGACAAACATGATAAAAAACATACAGGCATGGATATCACACAGAAAAAGTAAGTCAATTGTGCAGAAAAATCGTATTGTCATGACTTTTGGGACATTTGACCTGTTTCATCCGGGTCATGTATATTATCTCTCTGAAGCAAAAAACCTCTGAAATTATTTGATAACTATAGTGGCGCGGGATTCTACAGTGACAAGTCTCAAATGAAAGAAACCTCGAGAATCCGAGAATATTCGAAGCCAAAAATTACGAGATTCTGGCATGGTCGATGAAGTAATTCTGGGCTCTGAGACAAATCATTATGCAGTTATCTGAGAGAAAAAACCCAATGTTCTCTGTTTTTGATATGATCAGAGGTCCTTTAATAATGCAGATCTAGAAGCATACTTACACGATAATCAGCTTCATCCAGAGATCATAACACTACCAGCCTTTGAGCCAGAAAAGTGGAAGAGTTCAAAACTATAATCCTGTTGTAATAACTTTTTCCTCAAAATAACTCGCGAGAATCTGGATACCAACATGCTCAGTCCCAGCGAAGAAGAGGCCTTGTCCGACAGGGGCATTGAGGAGGATATATTTTTCTTGGTCTGTGAGTTTAAATACATTTTGCATCGCATCGATAGAAGCAGGAGATTGTTTCATGAGGAGCTGAAGTGAGGAGTTGGTCACGATGGCCTTTCCGTGTTCATTATTGATGAAATCTTCTACATCCTGCGTAATAGTTGTCACACCGAGGTGGTATTTTCGTGCTCGTTTGACGAGACCATGAAGGAATTTACCACTATCTTCGTATTGCATGATATTCCATGCTTCATCCACGACGAGCATTCGTTTACGATTCGACGATCGCACCACATTCCATATATAGGCGAGGATGATATACATGGCAATTGGTCTGAGCTGTTCATCGAGGTCACGAACAGAATAGACCTGGAGTCCTTCTCAGAGTGTCACATTGGTGGGCTCTGTGAAGAGACCTCCGAAGACACCACTGACATATTTCTCTAGTCTCTGCGCGACACCTTCTGCGCCTTCCATCGTTTCTACGACGGAGAGGAGATCAGACATGACGGGTATTTCCTTTCCAGTGATATCGTCATCGTCAAATGTTATACCCTTGAGACTGTAGGTTGTGACAATAGCTTTTTCTAGGAGTGCTTCTTCTGTCGGACTGAGGACTCAGAGCATGAGCTTGAAAAGTCCAATGAGATTGATAACTCAACCCCTGAGGAGATCGCCGGGATGACTCTCATAATCCTTGAAGGGGAGAGGGAGGTCAAATGGATTGATTCGTTGAGTAGCATTGATACTGACATTGAGATAACTACCTCCAACAGTATTCACGAGTCACTTGTATTCGTTTTCCGGATCGATGACGATGACATCATGTCCGAGCATGAGACTACGGAGTATCTCGAGTTTGACAGCAAAAGACTTACCTCCTCATGACTTCGCGAGGACGACCATATTGGCATTTTCTGTGCGAAATCGGTCGTAGATAATGAGTGAATTATTATGAGTATTTATACCATAGAGAACACCGTCATCCTGAGAGAGCGTTGCAGAACTAAATGGAAATGCCGTAGAGAGACCCCGTGTAGATATATTTCGATAGACTGATACTTCATCTCGACAAAATGGTCCAGTTGCTGTGAACCCTTGTTCTGTTCTGAGAAGTGCTGGTTTTGTGAGGATATTGCGACCATGAAGCATATTCTGTATATCGTTGGTCATTTTCGTCAGCTTATCTCCATCATCAGCGTAGAGGGTGATATATATAGAGAAATGAAAGTATTTTTCAGAACCACGAGTCAAGAGTGTTCTGAGCTCTTCTACATCCTGAAGCTGAGCATCAGTGTAGGGATTTGCGGTGAGACCTCTCTCTTGATTGAGGTATTTCTCTGACTGGAGCTCTGTGAGACGACGACGGAGGTATTTCATTATCTGCTGAGCGTCTGTTGGGTATATGAACAGTGACACATCAAATTTACTATCCCAGTTAATAAGGGGAGAGAGCCAGTTTCCCTCGAGAAAATCCGGATAGGCGTAAGTAAAGAGCGTTTTGCAAAAAGTATCATTGACCTGGATATCGTGTGGGCTCACCTTTATCATAGCGGGTGCGATAGCATCCTTGATATAGGCGAGAGCTTCATGATAGATTCGCTCCCCAGCTCTTAAATCTTCTGGCGTTGCCTTATCACTGTCCTCTATTGTCAGTGGTATGACAGGGAGAGAATGGGTCTTATCGGTGATCGATGAAGCTTTTTCCACTCATGTTCATCCCCCGTTAGAATCACCTGTAACAGGTCGTGAGAGTATCTCGAGCAGGGTAGTATGGGGAGTTGTAGTCATATTTCTCTCTTAAATTACCATTCTCTTCTATCTTTTTCAACTTTTAGGTCGTATTTTGTGTATTTTTGAACATTTTTGCTATTTTTGTAAAGTATAAAAAACCTGTTTTCCCTTCAAAATGGCATCCTGGGGCTTGCATTTTGTTTTTGAATCGATAGTCTTCCCCTGTCCATGTATTTCTTAACCCTTTCTACTATGAAAAAACAGGACCTTATCAAGGCTATCGCTACTGCTGCAGGCCTCTCTCAGGATGCTGCTGCGAAGTCTCTCAAGGCGTTCATCGACGTCGTTACAAAAGCCCTCAAAAAGGGTGACACTGTTGGTATTACTGGTTTTGGTACATTCCGTGTTGCACACCGCAAGGCTCGCATGGGTGTTAATCCTCAGAATCCATCACAGAAGATCAAGATTTCTGCTAGCAAATCTCCTTCTTTCAAATCTGGTAAGACTTTCAAAGAGTCTATCTAAATCTTTTTTGATAACTAAATCCTCCCGCAAGGGGGGATTTTTTTTGTAAAATAAGCAAGAATCACTAAGATGCACAAATGCCGAAATATGCTTTTCTCTTGTGACGCGAGCCACTCCTCTCTCTGGCAGAGTTGGAGAGTATTTTTTCAGATGTTGTAAAGGTTGATAATTTTGCCATTATCGAGTGTGACAGAGAAGTCATAGAAAAATATAAAAATAGCCTCGGGTGAACTATTAAAATAGCACTGATTCATGCGGAATGACTCAAAAAAAATGATATATTGCCTCTCGTAATCGAAAAAATAAGAGAAAAGACCGAAGAAAATAAGAAACTCCGTATAGGGATAGATGTTTTTGTCCCCTCGCTGAGTTCCCTTGTTTTCAAGGCAAAAGATGCCATAAAATCACAGTGATTCTCCGTTCGAGTCGTCCAGCATGACAACGGTCGAACAAAAACAGCCACAACTATCCATGAGAAACTCATTGAGCAGGGGCTAGAATTAGTTATTTATCCCGACGGAAACTGATTTACACTCGCAGAAACTATATGGATACAGGATATAGAGAGCTATTCACAGAGGGATATGGATAGAGATAGATCTATGGTCGTCGGTATGATGCCTCCAAAAATCGCACAAATCATGATAAATCTGGCGACAAAAGGGGAGAGAAGTATAGCTATTTGGGATCCGTTTTGTGGATTAGGAACGACTCTTATAGAGGCATTTCACAGCGGTTTTACAGATTTACAATGATCCGATCTCGAAGTAAAAATGGTCGAGGCAACGAAAAAAAATATTGAACACCAGAAGGGGGCAGAGCGAGATGTTGAAACTTTTGTTCTCGATGCAAAAAAAATAGACACTCATTTGCTCAGAAAAGACACTATTATTGTCACAGAATGAATGTTGGGACGAAATTTTACGACGAATACTATTACCCAACAGGCTGCTTTTCAAGAGAGAAAAGATCTCACAGACCTCTACAGCGGATTCCTGAACTCCTCATATAAAAATAGGCACATCAAAAATATGGTCTTTTGCCTTCCTTTTTGGAATATTTGAAAAGAAACTCTCTTCATGCCAGAAATATCATCACTATCGAGAGATTGGTCTGTGGATAATCTCTGCATCAGAGGGAAGAGATATCTCTCCCATATGCGACCGGGGCAGTGTGTGGGGAGAGAAATTATCATCCTGAAGAGGTAGGATTGATTATCCGAAAGGACCAATAAGAATACTCTCAATGAAAAATCAAGTAAACTCTTTTGGGGAACACATAAATTATATATAATCAAGGAACTTTAATTATTTTTATTTTATCTATGAAGAAAATTGTTTCTCTTCTTTTTGTATCAGCGTTCCTCGCAAGCTGTACTATACCTTTTTTCGGTAAGGCAGCATCTACGCCTCAAGATGGCGATACTGTCTCTGTACACTATGTTGGTACGCACGATGACGGCACTGAATTTGACTCATCTCGCCAGGATGGCCGTACTCCTCTCGAGTTTGCCATAGGGGCAGGGAGCATGATAAAGGGTTTCGAAGACGCTGTCCGTACTATGAAAGTTGGTGAGAAAAAAACAGTTCGTCTCGAAGCAAAAGATGCTTACGGTGAAGAATATATCGAACAGACTAAGCCTCTCAGTGAATATGAGGATGTCACCTCTCAGACTGTTCCTGCAAATGCTCTTACTGGAAATCTCGAACAAAAGGTTCCTGAGGAACAAGCAAAACAGCTCTTTGGTTCAGTTGCTGTAGGTACTGAGAAAAAGATTGGTGAGGCAAGTCTCAAGATCCTCTCTGTCACAGGTACAGATGTACTCATCTCTATCAATGATCCAAAAGCACCATTTTATGGCAAAAAAATAGAAGCAGGTATGACGACAACTGCACAAGATGGAAGTGCAATTACTGTCAAAAGTGTAGAAGGTGACAATGTGACTGTTGATATCAAGCCTCTACAAGAAGTTATCTCTAAAACAGATACAGAAATCACACTCAAGGTGAAAAACCCTCACCCTCTCGCAGGAAAGGCTCTGAATTTTGAAATCGAGCTTCTCGAAATCAAAAGTGAGACTACTGCTCAATAAAAATATTGACAGAAACCAAATCCCGCTCATCATGAGCGGGATTTTTTATGCATAGATTTTTCTCACATACCCCGCTCACCCCAGAGCTCAGATTGACCTCGGGGGATCAATTTCATCAGATATCACATGTTTTCCGAGCAAAAAAAGGTGATTCCTTGATTTTTTTCGAGGCAGGTGGGGATGATAGGGTTTATGAGATTGTTGAGGTAAGTAAGAAGGCAATACTTCTGAAACAAAAAGAAGTACTAAAAAAACCAATACAAAAAGAAAAGAGTATCAAGGTTTTTCAGGCCTATCCCAATAAAATTTCTACCATGGAATTTATAGTCCAGAAGATGGTCGAGCTGGGTATATCTGACATTGTATTTTTCCCTTCTGAGCATTCACAGATGAAGAATATACCAGATTCTAAGCAATTGAGGATATCCGCTATAGCTATAGAAGCACTCGAGCAGTCAGGATGAAATATACCTCTCAATATCGCCTATAGTCCCGATAGTATGTCACTATTATGGGGATCAAGCCTCCATAATATTGTGGGATGTATAGGTGCGAAACAGGGTCTCGAGCTTCCGAAGTGAGATACTTCATTGTGATTCTGGGTATGACCGGAATGATGATGGTCTGAAGGAGAAACAGATTTTTTCGAGAAAAATAATGGAAATCTTTGGTCATTTAATATCCATACTTTGCGTCTCGAAACAGCAAGCATCGTAGGTGTGTGACTCCTGAAATATCTATCTCCGATACAGAAATAGTTTCGTACCGTTTTGCCATTTTTTTACTTCTTTGATACAAGCATTGTTCGTGAGAGAAGTGTATTGTTCGCGAGCTCAGATATAGAGTATAACATTTCAAGAGAGCTTTGAGAGGTTGCTGCAGAGTACTTGAGGAGTATTCTTCATATTTTTTCTCTCAAGAGGTGACCATATATCCTGTCAGATTCCTTGTCGAGGAGAATAAATCTCACGGTTTGTATAACCAGTTATCCAGGACATGTACGCTCAGCTCAGAGTCACGAGACTGATATTCTCAGGCATATCATGAGTGATATCCTGTATAATCCTATACTCAGTCTGATCTACAAAAGGAGTATGCCATTTACTAACAAAAGTTCACCAAACTATACACTGGATAATGAGAAATATATAGATCCATTTCCTATGGAAAAAAGTGTAGAGATAGCGTGTAATAATTATTATCAAGAAAAGGTCTAAAAATGTTCATAACCGTGTATGTGCTATGAATCGGAATACTACAAAAACACCCAGTAATAGGGCAAAGGCTACCGCGGGTAATCGCAACAGA
>CAYQWU010000042.1:5678-7025 GCA_964421335.1 uncultured Candidatus Peribacteria bacterium | reverse complement strand
CTGGAGAAGAATTCGTGAGAGGATTTATGCGGGATTAGCGAACTGGAGTCGGCATAAAAACACCCGTTTCTGTATCGAGTGTATAGGCGACAGTCTTTTTACCGCCTTCATCAGTGAGGACATCGCTCACAGCTGTCGTGGCGATATCATAGAAAGCACCTGTTTTTCACTCAATCGTCTGCTGGACTGTGTCAGCATCAGAGACGATTCACCACTCTCCTCGGCACATCTCCCACTCACTATTGGTACAGAGGCTGTAGAATTTTTCTGAGAGAAGTGGCCACGCGATAAATCCTATAAATGCTATACAGGCTATCACAACGAGCCACCAGAAGATGAATAAAAATGCTCTGCGTAGAAAAGCAATCATAGATTATTCTTGTTCTCCGAAGAGGTCGGAAATAGTCGTATTGGTCTTGAGTGCTTGTCGAACTTGAGTCACATCATGATCATTGATTTGACCATTGACTGCTGGCATCCCCTCCCCTCCTGCTATAGAGAAATTGGTCGGAAGTGGTCCATTCATGAAATTCACTTCAGCACGAACATTGACCTCCTTCCCTGTATGAGGGCAGCGGATGAGGAGATCCACTCCTGCATTATTGAGAGAGACGATAGAAACATGATTCTCAGAGATTTTTGCGTGTTGATTCTGATGATTGTAGTTCTGGATAGTCGATTCGATGATGGTTTTGAGGATGAGAAAATTCATATTTTTGTGGGTAGAAACTAGATTCAGTATACGCCTTTTGCGAGCAAAAAGCAACTCTTTTGGTATCAATAAGTATAGTGATTATACGATTTTTGCAATGACCTTCTCGATTCGAGCTATTGCCTTTTCGAGGCCGAGAATCTCTGTCATCTCAAATGCTCCAGGAGAGAACTCTTTTCCGGTGAGAGCAACACGGAGTGGCCAAAGGATTTGACCATTTTTCTTCCCTGCTTCTGCGATTTTGGGGATTATTGCATCCTTGAGAGTATCGCGTGATGGAGTAGAAGTGAATGAATTAATAATATCCAGACCGAATTGAAGGGCTTCCTTAGCCTGTTCAAGTGAAGTCACTCCCATTTTCTCAGAGAGGAGGAGTGCTGTATCGACTTCTGGCTCCTGGTAGAAACATTCTGACAGTGCTGGGAAGTCAGCGAGCGTCTCGCAACGCTTCTGGACTTCCATGATAACTGCACGGTTAAATTCTTCATCGTGCGCGATAAATGTATTTTCGTAAAATTCAGGATTGTATTGTTTGAGGTAATCTGCGAGCGTCTTCATGAGCTCATCGACTGGCATTGCAGCGATGTATTTACTATTCATCCATTTGAGCTTCTCTGGGTCAAATATCCCATTCG
>CAYQWU010000042.1:2112-5668 GCA_964421335.1 uncultured Candidatus Peribacteria bacterium | reverse complement strand
AAGAGAAAATGCTTCGATGAGCTCCTCAAGCGTGAATATCTCCTTCGTCGTCTTCGAATTCCAACCTATGAGAGCTATGTAATTAAGAAGAGCTTCCCTCAGGTAGCCAGCTTCGAGAAATTGACTGACATGGGTATCTCCATTTCTCTTGGAGAGCTTTTTCCTATCAGCTCCGAGAATGACGGAGAGATGGACAAATTCTGGTGCTTCCCAACCAAATGCACGATAGAGGAGGACATGTTTCGGTGTACTGGGGAGCCATTCATCACCACGGATCACATGCGTGATATTCATGAGATGGTCATCGACGACTGCAGCGAGGTGGTAAGTTGGGAATTTATCAGTTTTGAGGAGGACCTGATCATCGATATCCGCTGATGGAACTGATATTTTTCCTTTGATTCTATCAGTAAAATGTACTATTTCTCACTTTGGTATCTTGAGGCGGACGACATATTTCTCTCCTGCTGCTATTTTCGCCTTCGCTTCATCGATGGTAATATCTCGGTAGGGGCTCCGAAATGGTATCATGATACCAGCTTCTTCTGATTTTTTCTTGTGTGCTTCGAGTTCTTCTTCAGTCGTGAAACAATAATATGCATCACCAGAAGCGAGAAGTTTCTCGAGGTGTTCACGGTAGAGAAGAAGTCGCTCAGACTGGATATAGGGGCCACAATCCCCTCCCCCACGGATACTCTCATCGGGATGGATACCGAAGAGTTCAAGCGTATCGAGGAGAGCATCAGTCGCGCCTTCTACTTCACGAGTTTTATCCGTATCCTCGATACGGACGAGGAATTGTCCGTGATTCTTGCGAGCCCATATATAGGCAAAGAGAGCAGTTCGGAGGCCTCCGATATGGAGCTGTCCTGTCGGTGATGGAGCGAAGCGGGTGCGGGTCATACAAACAATTATCAATTACGAATTATATAAAAAGTGCTTTTTATTTTTTCACATTTTATTTCTAATTCTTTGCTGGAAGCATACAAAAAAGAGGAAAGATTACAAGAAATTGATTATTCACTATTCTCTCCCAATAACATATTCCGAAGCCACGGTATCAGTAAATAAATCTCTTTTTTATTATTACCCTCTAGTCTGATTGTCTTAATCTCCTTAAAGCACGATCTCTTGCTTCCCGAACTTCATTAAGCCACTCTTCATCTGCTCATGGTCGTCATTGGTGAAATTCTAAGTGGCTAGATGTTGCATTGAATGTTTCTACTGCACGCTCATATGTGTCTTGACTTCCATCATCAGGGACTTCACCAGTAGGACATGTATCCAAATAGATCATAATTTATTTTATTATAATTATTACCATTTTATAATTTTGTCAATATTCTGCCTAGAGGTGGTATTCTCTACTAATCCATTATACCAAGAAGCTCGAGAGAATGAGTAAGTTATAAATTCTCAGAATAATATGAAAAGACGAGGAATTTCAAAAAACTCCTCGTTATATACCTAATTGAAAAAAATATTTTAATTCTATTCAGATGTCTGAGCTTTTCTTTTTTCTTTGAGAGTTCTCGCAAATTGTCGTCAAAAGACTCGTGCATCTTCCACGATATCTTCATATTTTCTTTTTGTAGTACCTACAGACTGCAGGATCATGTGGAAATTCTCAATACTTCATTCTCAGATATTTGAGATATCTTCTGCGGTGAGACCGTCGGGGATTTCCTCCTGTGTGACCTTGAGCATCTCATAAATGAGATCATTGATTTGTTCTCGCGTGACAAGGAAATGTTTGGGCATCCTCTCGAGATTGCCATAACTCGATATCACTCGAAATGCATCATCGATTTTAGTAGAAGGCATATCACGATTTTCATACGACTGGATGCGGAGAGCTATGAGGTCAGTATGTGTTTTCCTGTGAATATCTGCTATCTGCGAGGCATTATTATTTTCTGCGAGTTTTTTTACCCCTTCTTCATAGCTTTTTTTATCTATCAAACCTCCCGCGAGGATGACAGCTTCTTTATTGGGTGTATCTGATTTTTCAGAGGTGGGTAGATTTGTTTCTGCCATAAGAATTTAATTACAGGGTGTTGGTGTGAAGTATTCAACAGGATACTCGATTCTAGTGTATTGACGATATCTATAACCAATATCGGGACCAAAAGTGAGCTTAGTAAAAAATTCACTCTTTTCCCTTTCTGTGAGCCTTTCTCGGAAATCTTCACCAGCATTTTCGATAATTTTCCATTTTATTTCTACTAGTTGATTAGGGTCAGCGAGTAATCAGAGCTCCGCTGCTGTTGCATAGGTCATATCAAGTATCGGAGAGCATTTTCGTGCCCATGTATACTCGTGGGGGCCTTCATCTACAATCGGATAGCGAAAACATCCCTTTGGACCTGTCACATCAACTCTCACTCGACGGTAATTCACATCAGTACTAAATATTTCTCTCAGCATCTCTTTCGGTACAGCAACTCCTCGAATTGCTTTATTTCTCGTTGAGATATTACCACTTTCTCAGGTCATAGTGGTGGGCGGCAGGGATATTGAAACTCAATTTGATACAATTTGCTTTGGGAAATTACTGACAAAGCACTCCTTACATACATTTCCATAATCTGTTGAGCCCCAACCATTATCACCATTATCAATCGATCCGTCCACATCTAGGCCGAATACTGTACGATATCCAGTGTAGGAAACAATTTTTGTATCTTTATTTCTTATGCAGGTTGCTCCAAATGTCGCAAAATCTCTCCCTTTCGTCTTCACAACATCCACATGATGATTATTCCACTCTGGTCTTTTTGACGCAGAATTATCTTTTAATCAATCTCGAAGCCTAGGTGTCAGAACTTTGTCAGGATCTTCGAAACCAGTAAATTTATACGCTCTGCAGAGGGCTAATTCATCACCACAGGTTTCAAGCCGACATTGGTAACAACCATCATACGGTTTATCATCTTTACCATCTTCACATTCTTCGGCAACTTGGACTGTCGAACCTCCGTCACCAGTTTTAGTCTCTGGCTGAGTTGTCCCATCAGCGAGAACAACGCCTTCTCTAGTTTCATTTCCACAAAAATTACAGGCATATGGATATCCTATATAGTTGCTATCTCCTTCATGTTTTTCATAGTTTACTGCTCCAGGAACATCACAATACATCTCAGGCATTGCTGTATTCAAGAAGATGACATTACTTTCCGGACACTTGTCGCACTTTTTCCCCCCACAGTCCACCCCCATCTCATCACCATTTTGCATACTATCATGACAGGTCATACATGAATTATCATTATATGAAGCCGATGAATCATAATTATGAGCCTTCGTATCCAGACATCATGGTACTGGGTAAAAACACGATCCGTCATCTACCCTTGCTGCATAATTATAATTCACAGCCCCTATACTCGTACATCCAGTCGTGTGTGCATCATATCAAATTTGTGAACAATCACCTATCTGCAAATAATTTGATGCAGCTGGATCCTGACAGATTGTTTGCGTCGGGGGATATATGCACACTGCTGGGTTCGGATGCTTAGGAGCAATACAATTAATGTCATAGTTCGAAGCATTC
>CAYQWU010000042.1:0-2012 GCA_964421335.1 uncultured Candidatus Peribacteria bacterium | reverse complement strand
TGCTGGGTTCGGATGCTTAGGAGCAATACAATTAATGTCATAGTTCGAAGCATTCATATCTCCACAACATTCAATATATGGAGTAGTCGGTTGAACAGGAATCACGGGAGTTACAGCAATCGGCTGTGGTGTAAGTGTGACAGGTGTGACAGGTAAAGCTGGAGTTACGGGAACAGCTGCTGCTCCTGCCACCTTTTTGAGAGCTTCTGTAGCGGCTATGAGAGCTTTTTGTTTTGTTGTTTGTGTTTGATTGAGCAGATTCAGTTGTTGGGTACAAGTTGCAGCTTGAGCCGGCTTTTTTTGTGTATTGAGAGTCCTACACTCTGCCATCTTTGTGACTATCTGTGCTTTGACGGCATCTAGCTCGGTCTGAGCGTTGAGCCTCTTTGCTTGGAGAGGAGCTTCGCTGACGAGTTTTGAGAGTGCGACATTGATAGCGTTGAGTTGTGAAGTCTTTGTGGTCTTATCTTTCTCGAGTACTGTGAGCTGTTTTTTGCAGGTCTTTGCCTGACTCGTTCTATTCTTCATCTTATCGAGCTTGGTACATTCTGTTTTTTTGGCAGTGATTTGTTGATTCAATGCATCTAATTCTTTCTGTATACGATTTTTCTCTGTTGTGAGAGGATCCCTACATCTTTCTATTGAAGTGATAGTCCCTGTTTTACACGATTGAAGCGAAGCACTGAGAACCGCTGATTGGAGTCCTCCATTATTCGATATCTGGGTCGCAGCGAGTGCAAGACCGAGACTGATAGCAACTGAGATAGTTATTTTCCTGTTTTTTTGCATAAAAAATTGGTTTACATATACAATCTACAACACATTTTCAGAAATATCAAATTTTTGCATATACAAAATAATATATATAATCTGTCAATCATGCACGGCGTCCTCTACTACTCTACTATTTCAGGCAATACACGACTTGTTGGTGAAGCACTCCAAGGGATTTTCGCAAACGCTGGCATCACCCTCACGCTCCAAGATGTCGCAGAGGATACAGCCTGGCAGGACGAAGTCGATTTTGCACTCTTTGGCTCTGGGACATACGCTCATGGTATGATAGAAAAAAGCCTCCGAAAATGTGTCGAGGAAATCTGGAAAGATACAAAAATACGAATCCCCTGTGCTGCCATCGGTCTCGGAGATCATCGATACGACCGCGAATACAATATGTACGCCGCTGATCAGCTCGAGGACTGGATTCACGAACACGGCGGAGAGCTCGTGTGCACTGCCCTGCGGATTAACCGAAGCCCCGTAAAACCAAACAATCAGAAAATTATCGAAAATTGGGCAAAGGGCTTTATCAATAATTTACACAGTATTAAGTAGCAAGATAGGCTACTTGTATTAAAAGGATCCTCTGCTGCCTTTTCTTAATACTTAATACAGGCAGCAAGTCTTAATACTTAGTTTCAATAATGACCAATATAATCCTCACATGATCCTCTGGTTCTGGCCTTCTCTCCGCAGGAGATATCGTGATTGAAGCACTTCAAAATGCTGGATATTTCGTCGTGGCTGAACGAGAATATCCAAGCCTCATCAAGGGTGGATGTTCGTATTCCCAAATAGAAGTCTGAACAAGTCCGATTCATAGTATCTCAGAATTTGCCGATATCATCGTTGCATTTGACCGTGTCGGGTCGAAGAATGCACTTCCTCATGTGAGAAATGGCGGGCTGATGGTCTACGGTGACGAGATGCATGATAAAATACCAGGATACACAACAACTATTCAACAGAAAAGCCTCTCAACAGTTTTTATCCCCGAATACGCAACTCCAAAGAAATTTGGAGCAAACGAACTCCTCAGCAATATGCTCATGATCGGAGCACTCTGGCGTGTTCTCGGTCTACCCGTCGATGGTCTCATGAAAGCCGTTGAAAAACGATTTGCGAGCAAACCTGCTCTGCTCGCACTCGATATTGCATTGATTCAACACGGATACGATTTACAAGATGCAACGGTCAGCAATTCTCTCGACTCTTTTGCACTCCTCGAAACA
>CAYQWU010000041.1:0-7288 GCA_964421335.1 uncultured Candidatus Peribacteria bacterium | reverse complement strand
GTGATGAAATTCTTGATGTGAGGGAATACTTGCTCGTGAAAAAGCGCTATATATGACAAAAATCCTGCACCAATACCTATGAGGACGGAATAATACTGCTTTATACTCTTTTTCTGGGAGACGAGATAGGAGATGGCAAAATATGAGAGAGCTACGAATCCTGTTAGTCGATGGAGCGATATGCAGGCAGTGATAAATAAAAATGCTATAAATCCTTTCCTATGGTACCGCATCAAGAGTATGAGAAAGAATGTAGCGAACATCTGTTTACCAAATGCCCACCAAAAATTCATATACTGAATTGAGGAAAAGAGGAATAAGAAGAGTCCGAGGTAGGATCCGAGAGTGTATTTTTTCTTCTTTTTTCAGAGGAGAAAGAGTGCGATGGATGTCAGAATAAAAATGCAGAGATATCACCATCCAAATAGTATTTCCTTGCCCATTCATGTAGTAATGCTATAGAAAAATGTCCCAGAAAATGGTTCAAATTGGTGCTGTAAATAAGTGGGTAATTCATCTAGGTCACTATTTACTGTCAGGAGATTGATGAGGTGTCTGTAGGCCCCGTGATCATATCCGAGAGGAAGTCCCGAGTTCTGAGCATACCAAAAAGTCAGAAGAGATACTCATAGAAACCAGATAAGGAGTATTTTTTTTGTCAGCATACTTTATCGGATGAAATATCTGTATTCGTTTTCTCATCCCCATGCACCTCACACACCATCTGTTCCACGAGTTCGTCCACCATCTGCGGCATCTGCAGCAGAGTAAAACGCGAGGTGAGGATTGGCATTACCGACATATTCATTACACCAATAATTCTCATGGCTGATTCACCAACTCGTACCCTTATGATTCATGATAGATGTGAGATTGTCGTACTTGATTTTACCATCTTGATTGATGATATTGAGGGTAGCGCCACCGGGTATAGTACTACATCATTTATTACTCTTTCCGAGTACTCTATCTCAGAGTGCCCAGCTGAGCGATCCTGGCGTACTAAATGAAAACTGTACCCATTTTGTCGGATCACCAGTTCTATTGCGAATAAGTACTTCCTTTGCGCCTATATCAGTGAAATTATTATAATCGAGAAGTCCTGCGAGGTTCGGATTATCATATTCAGATATTTGTGCTGGTGGGGAAGTCTTGACTGCATCACGCATATCACGGTAGGACATCTTGATCTCAGAAGAGGGATGTCCGTTATTCGCATAGAAGAGGGTCCATCATCCTCATGCAGTTTTCATATCACAGTAGACCGTCAGAAGTGAGTCTTTCGCCTCTATTACATACCTTCATGATGAAGAATTAGGTTGTTTTTTCAGAATTTCGAGACAGCTTTTTTCTGCTTTCCATCCGATTTGTTCTCGTTTTGCCTGATCTCCGAGATTTACTTTTTGAGCATTTTTCAGAATCGAGCTCACGAGTTCACCCTTATTTTTCCCCGAATTCATCACGAGCATATGTCATTTTGATGATCCGAGAGAGTATGCAGGCTTGTCCCCGACCTTAAAATTTGAGTACAGATTATCGTTCAAGAGGGCAACAATTTCGTATTCCTTGGTATCTGGTCGGATAAAATAATGATACATGTCTCCCGTCTCTGGATCCTTGAGAAATTCTACTCAGAGAGCGAGAAACAGGTCTTTTCCAGCTCTTCACTGGTATCCCATTTTTATTTCGCCATAGCTTAATTCTAGAGCATTTGTAGGGAGTGGGATGTTGATACCTCGTCTGAGAGCATCGTCTATCCGTTCATTGGTGAGAGAGAGGTGAGCGATACGAGTAATATCAGAATCAGTACTCCTCAGCGATGAAACGAAAAATATAACAGGGAGTATAGCAGCGATAAATACCCCTCAAAATAAAAGAATTTTCTTATACGGAAGGCCATTCTTCGGGGGTACGACTACGGGAATTGTTGGTATTGCTTCCATTGTCTTCCCCAGAATACCATATATTTTCGTCTAATGCAAAGCTTTTGTACTCTATAAAAAGAGGCTTTTTGGGAAGCTTTTTGTTTGAGTTTGATTTTCCCTACTCTTCTTTCCAGAGAAATACCCAGTTTATGCCAAAAAATATCCAAATTATGGAGAGATTTTGATGAAGGACTACGAATATGAGGGGCACAGTGATCGTATTGATGAGCGTGAGTAAAGTACCTAGTTTCCAAAAATTATCAGGAATTCACCAGTTTCACCCACCAATTGCTGTGTGAAGCTGTGATTCTATCATCATAAAAATCAGAGAAAGTCCTACATTGATAGATAAAAATGTCACGAGAAATACTTCCCACGAATCCCCCCAAGGCTCATAAAAAAACCAAGTAATAATTCCGATGAGCACTGCGTGCTGAAAAATAATTGAGAAACTCCGATTTCATACTGGAATGCCCAGGAGACGATTATAAACAAGGAAAGTTCACAGTGCGAGACAGAGCAGGAAAAGCGTCTGAGAATCATAAATACCGATGTCCAGCCATTGCTCTATCCCTGTACCAGCATGAAAAAGCCCAATACAGAACTGTCATCCTATGATGTAGGGAATAAGTCTTTGAATCATCTTAGAATATGATAACTATTTCTCCTCGAAAGACACCTTTTTTTGCTTCTTTTTGAAGGTTTTCCAGAGTATCGCGATGGTATGTTTCATGTATTTTTGTCAGCTCTCGTGCGAGACAAATAGAGTATTCTGGTCAGAAAACAGCTGCTAATTCTGAGAGGGTCTTCTCGATACGGTGAGGGGATTCGTAGATGATGGCTGTGTAGTCTTTTTCCGAAAGTTCCCTCAGTATTGTCTGACGCCCCTTCTTGAGAGGGAGAAATCCGAGAAATCGAAAATCATGCATATGCAATCCTGAGCCAATAAGTCCCGCCAGGAGAGCTGATGCACCAGGAATCACCTCTATTTTCACTTCTTGTTCAATGGCTTCCTGAATCAATAAGTACGCGGGGTCAGAGATACCAGGAGTACCCGCATCGGAGATATAGGCTACATGCTCACTCTGTGCTCTCTCAATGAGTTTCTTTGCCTGCTCTCGAGTGCTGTGACTATGAAAGCTCTGAAGAGGCTTTGATATCTCAAAATGCTTCAAGAGATGTCCACTATGACGGGTGTCTTCGCAGACAATCAAATCACATTCTCGAAGAGTTCGAAGTGCCCGAAGAGTTATATCTTCCAGATTTCAGATAGGAGTAGCAACGAGAGAGAGCATTATTTTATGACAATATTAAGAATCTTATTCGGTATAAATATTTCTTTGACCACTGTCTGATTTTCGAGCCATTTGGCTATTTCTGGTTTATTTTCGACAGTCATTCTGACCTCTTCAATCGTCACACCACGCATAAATGGATAAGTGCCCCGGAGTTTTCCATTAATCTGGACAGCTATCTGTACTTCATCATCGATGGTCATGGCGGAGATGTATTCTGGCCATTCTGTCGAATATACAGAATCTTCATTGCCCATGAGAGACCAGCATTCTTCTGCCATATGTGGAGCAAATGGTTGGAGAAGTCGCACGAGGACTGATTTCCATTCGTTGGCATGTTCTGGATCAGAGGAGGGGATACCTTCATTGATCATGATATTGATGGCTGCAATCGCTGTGTTGAACTTCATATTTTCGATATCCTCACCTACTTTTTTGATGGACTTATGCATTGTTTTGATCGCAGTCAGGTCATCTTTTGCAGTCCAAGACTGATATTCTGGCGCTGTGGAATCAGTGGTAAAGAGGCGATAGATTTTCTCGAGAAGTCGGTAGCTCCCGACTATAGCCTTGGTATTCCATGGTGACACATCAGCGAAATCAGCCATACTCATCTCGTAGAGACGGAGTGTATCAGCACCATATTCGTCAATGACTTCGTCGGGATTGATGACATTTCATTTTGATTTACTCATTTTCTCACCATCAGGTCAGAGGATAAGTCCGACATTTCGGAGCCGATAAAATGGTTCGTCAGTTGGAACTACCTTTATGTCGTAGAGGAATTTGTGCCAAAAACGAGCATAGAGAAGATGCAGAACCGCATGTTCTGCACCACCGATATAGCTATCTACTTCGCCCCAATATTTCACCACAGCTGGATCAACTATTGCCTCACTATTCGTCGGATCCATAAATCGCAGATAGTACCAGCATGAACCTGCCCATTGCGGCATGGTATTCGTTTCTCTTTTTCCAACGAGATTATCCCCAAGACGAACATTGACCCATTCAGGAATCGTCGCAAGAGGGGATTCTCCATCACCTGATGGTTCATATTTTTCTACTTCAGGAAGTTTCAGAGGAAGATCCCAATCAGGGAGGAGCCAGCCAGAGATTCATCGTGTGAGTTTGCCGAGAACTGTATCTCATTTTTTTAGTACATCTCCATCGAGCCAGCAATCATCAGTTTTTTTTGTTGGGAGGGATTCTTTATCTTCATTCCGAATATGAATCAGTGGAATAGGCTCACCCCAGTATCGCTGACGAGAGAAAATCCAATCTCGGAGTTTGTAATTCGTTACTTTTTTGCCAAATCACTCTTTTTCTGCTTTTTCTGTGAGGACTTTTCGGGCTTCTGCAGATGTGAGTCAATCGAATTCTCCTGAGTTTACAAGTATTCCATCCTCTGTAATAGCGTGAAGGTTGAAAGAGTATTGAATAGCTTTTGCAAAATTAATATTTGCTTCAAATTCGACAAATTTTTGAGTAATTTCCGTAAGGGGCATCCATGATGATGAGAAAATTTCATGTTCCTCAAGTTGTTTTGCTCCCTGCTCTTCATCATGTAGCTCGACCCAGAAAAAATGCGCATCAGCTTCACGCTGGACTTTTTTTGCAATGGAGTAGTGGTGCATGCGAAAAACTCAGACTTTTTCTCAAATAGTGAAATTTTTAAAACCCGTTTCTTCAATTATTTCTCTTCGGAGAGCAGAAATAGGGTCTTCTCACGGATCAATTCATCCCCCCGGAAGATCATAAAGTTCGCCATAGGTATCGTACCGTAACACTAATATTTTCCCGTCTTTAATAATAATACCTTTAGTAAAATCCCGTCGTTCGGAATCAGGCTTTTGTGTTCCAAATATTGGTGCAATACTCTGTTTCAGAGGTATTCAATACTTTTCCGCAAACACAAAATCACGCTCATCATGCGCATCACCAAATACTGCACCTGTTCCATAGTTTCATAAGACAAAATCACCAATCCAAACAGGGAGTTTTTCATCATTGTAAGGATTTGTCACATACGACCCAGTAAATACTCCCGTCTTTTGTTTATCGAGATTAGTTCGTTCTATATCAGTTTCTTCCTGAGTTTTTTTGATGTATGTATCACATTCTTTTTTTTGGTCAGAATGGATATATTCTTGAACTCTTGGGTGGTCTGGTGCGATAACGACAAAAGCACCACTAAATACTGTATCAATTCTCGTGGTGAATACTTCTACATCGGGACAATCAATTCATTTGAAAAAGAACTGACAACCTTCACTTTTGCCAATCCAATTTCTCTGTTGTTCCTTGATACCTTCTGGCCAATCGAGACGATCAATATCTGAGAGGAGTCTGTCAGCGTATTTGGTAATTGCGAGAATCCATTGGCGGATAGCCTTTTTCTCGACAGTGGTACCACAGCGTTCACATTTTCCATCGACGACTTCTTCATTTGCGAGACCAGTCTTACAGCTCGGGCAGAAATTTATCGGCTTATCGCTCTCGTAGGCAAGACCTGCCTCGAAGAGTTTCAGGAATATCCACTGAGACCATTTGTAGTATTCAGGATTTGTCGTATCTATCTCACGATTCCAATCAAATGAAAAGCCAAATTTCTGGAGCTGAGTACGGAAACGATTGATATTTTCTGCAGTAGTGATAGCGGGATGTGTACCAGTTTTGATCGCATAATTTTCTGCTGGAAGTCCGAAGGCATCCCAACCCATAGGATGGAGAACATGGTATCACTTCGCATGCTTGTAGCGAGCGATGATATCTGTTGCGGTGTACCCCTTTGGATGTCCTACATGGAGTCCTGCTCCGCTCGGATAGGGAAACATGTCGAGTGCATAAAATTTCGGTTTATGACTATTCTCCAACTCTGGATTGATACAGGCAAAAGTATCATGTTCTGACCAGTATTTCTGCCATTTCGACTCTACTTCTCTGTGGTTATACATAATGTCCCATTACAATATAGAATAATTAATCACAAGTATATGGATTTTTTCTTTTGTGGAAGAGAAAATTTAAAAAAAATCTCCCCTGTTAAAAGGGGAGATTTTGAGAGAATTGTAATGATTACTCTACACCGATATTTGCTTCAGCTTTTTGTTCTACTCTCATCATTGCATCTTTTGCTTCTTGGAGTCATTTCTGAAATTCTGGATTTTTCTTCATTTCTTCAATCATTTTTTCTTGAGCAATATCTGTGAGATTATAGTCCTTTTCTAGTTCCATAACACCCTTTGCTAGACCCGCTAGCCCCATAGCACCACCTACAAAAAGTGTCAGGATAGAAGCTACTCCGAGTATCCATGCAGGTGTTGTCGACTTTTTATTTGCCTTGAGACCGAGATAAGGGATCATGATGACTGAGAAAAAAAGTAAGAGCAATGTAGTGCCAACACTTTTGCCCACACGCTTTGAGACTGAATGATAGATGTAGATAACAGAGCCCAATACGATGAGTCATCCAATTATTGGGACAAATCTTCCGAGCAAAATAGCAGCAATCCACCAAGGAGATTGTTTTGAGACAAGTACGAGTGGATAAATCTGAGCAACAGGAATCCATGACCACGCTGGATGAACTTTTGGTTCGTATTTTTTTGCAAGGAGATAAATACCATATGAGATGGCAATATATGAGAGAACAACACCTACAAATGCTATTAAACCTCCGACCCCTGCTGCCAGTATGGCCTCTGGACCGACACTTTTAATAGCTTTTTCTATATCACCAGCAAAAACAGAGCTGGTACTGAGAAAAATAAGACCTGCAAAGAGAGAAAGTTTCTTCATAAAGAAGGTAAGAAAATAAGTATCTATAGTCTAGTATTCCTGATTCGTGTGACAAGAAAAACCTCTTGATAGATGCGATTTTATCATTCTAAAAATGAATCAGAATTATTTCTGAATAATAGAGCCTTCAAAAATTCCTCCAGAGAGTCCTGTGAGAGAGGGGAGTGTATCGATGTGGCAGACTCCTATCTTGAGATCATGGTCACGCGCCAGAGCTATAGATGCCTGATCCATGATGCGGAGATTTTTGGTGAGTATGTCGTCGTA
>CAYQWU010000040.1:0-7324 GCA_964421335.1 uncultured Candidatus Peribacteria bacterium | reverse complement strand
GTGGTTTTGTTTTTCCACGGAATATGCTCCCTACATACATACTGAAGGCAAAAACTTGAAAGGCGACTCAGACAAGTGAGAAGAATAAATGCATAAATATCCTCTCGAGTGTATTGATTTCTCTCTTTTTACAAAAATTGATATAATAGATCTATGAAAACTTTTGTTCTATTCGGCTCCACAGGTGACCTCGCAACGCGTTATGTGCTCCCAGCACTCGGCACACTTCTGCAGAAATGAGTCTATGATAACCTCATCTGCGTAGGACGCCGTGACTGGACGCGAGATGATTTTCGCAATTTTCTCGCCCCTTATTCTGACCTTCTCAATCATACAGAGACTATTTCATATATTCGTCTAGATATTGAGGCGGGTGATTATTCAGTATTGAAGGATGAAATTATTCAAACAAAAGGGCTCGAAGGAGAAATAACCTATCACCTCTGTTTGAGTCCTGAATATTTCGTTTCTGTTGCAAAATGACTCGATTCAGTCTGACTCAATACAGAAAAATCTGTGATTATGATAGAAAAACCTTTCTGACATGATCTCAAAACTGCGATAGCGCTCAATCTCGAATTACAGCATATTTTTCATGAAAAACAGATATATCGTGTTGATCATTACCTCGGTAAGAACTTTGTTCGAGAAATGATGGAGTATCGTCTTGCCCAATGAGAAGATTGGTACAGTAAGAGAATCTCACAGATAGATATCATGGCGAGAGAGACGCTGACCATTGAGGATAGGGGAGAATATTATGATCGTAGTGGAGTGACTCGAGATTTCCTCCAGAACCACCTCTTACAGATTCTTGCTCTTGCTACTATGAGGACTCCACACTCGGCAGATCAAGAAGACTTAAGAGATAGAATATTTCAGTCAATTAGTTCTGTTGCTCCGCTTCTCCTAGATCCGCGTCATGATATAGTGATAGGTCAGTATCGTGGATACAGAGATGTACCCGGAGTATTACCGGATTCTCGTACCGAGACCTATATCAAAACAACGCTGACTATAGATGATTCTCACTGGATGGATACAGATGTGATCCTAGAAACAGGAAAAGCACTCGATCGAAAAGAGAGCTCTGTGCGTTTTGTTTTCCGTGATGGAAGTGAGAAAGTATTCGCAGAAACTCCTGAGAATAAAAACAATGCCTACGAGAGACTCATAGAGAAAGCACTCAACCGTGATGCGTCATCTTTTGTACGATGGGATAGTGTTCGCGCTGGCTGGCAAGTAGTCGATGAACTCCTCCATTGTACAGATAATTGTCCACTTCTTCAGATATATGATCCAGGAGAGGTTCCAAAAGCATAATTATGAAAATAACAGACTCCTATTCAGACATTACCAATTGGTTCTTTGGAACACTTCAAGTACTTCTCGGAAAACAGGCAACTGTTATGGTAGGACTCGGAGGTGGGAGTTCGTTTGATTCGTGGTACTGACAATTAATGACGAATGACGAATGACGAATGACGAATGAAGAGCTGCTGAAGAAAATCCGCTGGTGCGTGACTGATGAACGAGTGAATTGTGATACATCAGACCGTAATGACGCACATATCTGGGAAGTATTTCTGTGACCTCTTTTTGAGAAATATGGAATTTCTGAAGCGAATTTCATCCGACCTACTATGGACAGTGATGGAGCTGAATACAACGAACAGGTGGGAAATATTGATATTGCATTCTTTGGTATGGGGCCAGATGGTCATACTGCATCACTTTTTCCACATCATCCAGGACTTCAGTCGGAAGAATTATGATTTATCAAAATTGATAATGCCCCGAAGCTTCCTCCAGAGCGGATTTCTCTTTCTCCGAAATTAATTCAATCACTTCCACATGTTTGCCTCTTCGCCGTGTGAGAATCAAAAAAAGAAGCTCTCGCGAACTTCTTGAATGAAACTATGAGTACTGATGATTGTCCTGTGAAATTATTGAAACCAGAGATAGTGTACACGAGTATTAAGTATTAAGACGCGTTTCCTGTATTAAGATTCGAAATCTTAATACTTACTACAAGTAGCTAGTCTGAGTACTTGGTTTAGAATTCTCCCGTTCCTTCTGTTGTGAGTTGTTCAGTGCCGTCGGTCATAGAGAGTGATACTTCTGTGAGGTTTATCGCGCGTATTTCTGGGAGAACCGGCGTCATAGTCCAGATGATGAGTGTATCACCTTTTCGGATATTTTGTGGAGTTGCGAGAGTGAGTATCACTTTTTTTGAGAATCATTCTTCAGTAAGCGTCACTTTCCCGAGAGGAGAGACAGGATTTGTGAGAATGATTGATTCATCATCATAGTTGAGTGTTCCTTCTATTTTTGTGACATTTGTCGCCGTCACATTTACTTTAAAACTGAGAGTTTCTGCATCAGCCACGAGATGTGCCTCGGCATGACTCGTAGTGTCACTCTCGACGATAGCACTCTGGAGACGATGACCTGAGTCAGTAAAGAGCACCATATGGACTCCCACGGCACAGAGTACACCGAGGAGGAGAGTAGGAAATTTTTTTATTCGTCGATTCATGATTCAGACATAATAGTTTGAACTTTATTTCATACTCTATCTCGTATCTTTTTCAGCACTTTATCTGCATAAATTTTTGTACTAATTTCGACCACACCATCTTCACGATAATTAACTTTGAATTTGCTATTTTCAGTAAGATAGTAAGTAAATTCCTCTTCTGTTAATTCAATATCTCCTTCTAATTCAATATCTCCTTCTACTTCAGGATTTTTTTTAACAGTAATGAAAAATTTTAACTTTGAATTATCAGTATCAGCCAGGATATCTATGACCTCATAGAAATTTTTAACAATTCCAGCTTCACCAGCTTCGATATCTCCCATAATATAATTATTTAAAAAGTGATGGATTTGTTTCTGTCTGATTCTGACAATTTTCACAGAGTTCTTCTTCTGCGGCGATGATATAGCCACATCTCTTGCAAGTCGTGAAGCTATAAGTAGTCGCATGTTTCGGGGCAGTTGTGTTCATAGTACCCTCATCATACCATGTTTTTTGTGAGAATACAAATTTTGAATAAAAATATTTCTCCCTATGATATCCTCATGCGTACGATACTCCTGGACATTGCCCCGAAAGATTCTTCTCTTCTCGCCTGATACAGCCTCGATGACCGAATAGCCGAACTCCAAAAACTGGTCTCGACCTATCAGGGAGTTGTTGTGCTTCAGACGCTTCAAAAAAGAGATGAGCCGGATTATAGGACCTATGTATGAAAGGGGAAACTCGAGGAAGTCCTCCAGCTGTCCGAAGCACTGCAAGCAGACACACTGATCATCTGAAATATTCTCAAGGCGAGACAGATTTATGCGATTATTCAGGAGGTAGAAAAACAAAAAATGAAACTCCAGGTTTGGGATAGAGTGGATCTCATTCTCAAAATATTTCAACGACATGCGAAAACCCCGGAAGCCAAGCTTCAGATTCAGCTCGCTTCTCTCAAACATATGGGTCCTCGAATATTTGGCATGGGTATGGAGCTCGATAGGCAGGGAGGTGGTGGCGGTGCGGCGAATAAGGGTATCGGTGAGACCAACACTGAGATCATGCGACGACATCTCCGAGAAATGGAGCGAAAAACAAAAGAAAAAATCGATCATTATAGAAAAGTGAGAGTGCAAAATCGGAACTCTCGCAAGCGAATGAATGCTGTGACCATAGGTATCGTGGGCTACACAAATGCAGGAAAATCAACCCTCATGAATGCACTGACAGACAAGGGAGTGTATGAAAAAGACGAACTCTTCGCGACTCTGGGGACTACAGTTGGTCGACTCAAGCTCCCACAAAATGCCTACATAGATGAAGCAGGGAAGTTTACCGCCCGTCCAGATATTCTGATCTATGATACGATAGGATTTATCCGCGATCTCCCACCTGAGCTTATTGATGCCTTCTCTTCCACTCTCGAAGAATCGCTCTCTTGTGACTTCTTACTTCAGGTTGTCGACGCGGGTGATCCACATATTGCCGATAGGATTTCCGTCACGGATGATATTCTCACACGGATTGGTGCTGCGCAACCCAGACACTATATATTCAACCAGATAGACCGCTGTACTCCAGCTCAGATTCGGAAACTTAAAACCACTTATAAACATCTCAATCCTATCTTCGTCTCAGCGAAAACAGGGGAGGGGGTCGACGAACTCAAGAAAAAACTATCAAATAATATTTAAAAAAACTCTCCCTTATCACCGCTGGTATGCGGCACAAGGGAGAGAAGCATCACAGATCAGCGATGTTTTTTAGTTTTGTAGTGAGTCCAGCATTTTTGCGAAGCCTTCTTCATCTTTCTTCTCCTCGATTTTTTCGGCCAGGAGTTCCTTAACCGTCTGGACCATGTCCATTCCTTTTTTGGTGATTTGGACCATCACCTTCCGTCGGTCGTCAGCGGCGTGGAGCCGCTGGACATAGCCGAGTTTTTCGAGACGGTCCACGAGGCCTGTGGAGGCCGCAGTGGAATGCCCCATTTTTTTGGAGACATCCGTCATAGTCAGGTAGTCCTCGCTGGCGAGGTAACCCAGGAGGAAAAACTGAGCGAAGGAGATTTCCGCCTTGTTCAGTTTGTAGGACAGGTCCATGAGGAGTTCTCGATGTGCGAACATGATGAAGTCCGCGAGTTTTTGTGACTGTTCCATTAGCGATATGTACCCCAGGGATTCTTAGTTCCTGAGGATTTGTAAGTGGCTAGCGAGAACCGTTTTGTGAGGTCAGAGGCAGGAATTGCCCCCTTGCTCGAAGTAACAGAGAGGCTCTAGATTGCTCTAGAGTGGTGGAGTACAACTCGTGTACCCGTACTCTGTCTGACATCAGCAACCTCACAAGAGGTTCTGTAATCACTCACCCCTCGCTGGGTAAGATACAATCATTCAGAGAATAATTCTATCTTACCCATGAGAGTTCTATAAAAAACATAGTTGATTCTGTGATGTACAAGAGCACATTTCGTGATATCTCTCGCGAGAATCAGAAATATCTACTGTGAATATCTCACTCCGACATCGTCACCGAGTCAAGAGAAAGACGCGTTTATTGTATAAATTATTTTTTTATGTCAAATATACTTTTCCCTGTTTCTTCTCGAGTTTCATATTTTTTATTTCCTTTTTTCACCCAGTTCGTTTAGAGAGGAATCTATCGAGTTCTGTGATGAGCGAAGTAGAGAGTCCGTGTGTGGACCCATTAGAGAGTTCATAGAGACATCGCAGGAGCTCATGTTGAAAGCCCAGAGGAAGGCTATGGTACCAGTCGAGTGTGAAACTCTTCTCTTCAAGCACTTGACGGAAAAATACATCAAAACTCATCTTCAGTTCGCGAGCTGATTGACTGAGCCTCGTGAGCGATTTTGTCACTTCTGGATTTATTTCTTGGAGCTTCGGGAGGACTTCATGCCGGAGCATATTGCGAGGGATAGTCGTATCATCATTGGTTTCATCATGTCAGTAGGGGATTTTGTTCTTTTTTGCACATTCTAGAATTTCAGACTTTGTCACTCAGATGAGAGGTCGTGCATAGTACTCTGTTTCTCATTCGATGCCGACGAGTCCCGTGATTCCTGTCCCTTTTGTTATGCGGTAGAGGATTGTCTCAGCCTGATCATCACTGTGGTGTGCTGTTGCGATGAGGTCTGCATGGTGTTTTTCCCTTATTTTTTCGAGCCATTTTTTCCGTACATTTCTTGCACATTCCTCGATGGTTGTTTTAGTTTTTTTCGCCTCTTTTTTGATGTCTGCCTGGAGTACCTCGAAGGTCAGTTTATTTTTTTTGCAGTAACTCGCTACGATGTCTTCATCACGGTCAGAAGTGGTACGGAGGTGATGATTGATATGAGCGACGACGATATCGTGTCCTTCGTCCTTCGTCCTTTGTATGCGGAGCAAGTCCAGGAGTACCATCGAATCTGGTCCACCAGAGCAGGCTACTAGCACTTTTTTCTGAGCGAGCGAATTGAGATTTGGAGTGATTTTTTCCAGGAGTGTGATTTTTTCTCTCTTTGACATGGGGATATTGTATCGATATTTTTGCAAAGCGAAGAGGAATAGGGTAGACTGTCTCTATGACCGAGGTGACACAAAACATCGAAAAGCTGACACAAATCCTCAAACAAGAGAAAACTGGCTCAAGTGCATACTTCCCGGAGTTTCATCATATTCTCGATGAAATACGCCTCTCTCTCGACAAACAAGACTCGGACGGCGCACTCACTGCTATCATCAAATGAGCCCTCGAACTACGAGCTTCGGATATCCATCTTGAGCTCCAGGAGGTCGATGCACAGATTCGTTTTCGTATTGATGGTGACCTCGCTACGGTTGGTACACTTCAGGCAAAAGAACATGCCCTCATCGTCGAGCGCATGAAATACCGCTCAAATCTCAAGCTCAATATCCACGATGTCCCTCAGGATGGTAAATTTCGCTTCGGGAAAGAAGGCCATGATGCGCAGATAGATATCCGTGTTTCTGTGATGCCGACGCGTTATGGTGAGAGTATCGTCTGTCGTATACTCGATTCTTCTTCAAATGTTATCAATTTCGATGGTCTCGGAATCATAGGCCCTCAGAAGGATATCATCCTCGAAACTCTCAAGAAAAAACAAGGCATGATTCTCGTCACCGGTCCGACTGGTTCTGGTAAGACGACGACACTCTATACGATGATCGATACTCTCAAACAGCCAGAAGATAAGATCATCACTCTCGAAGACCCCATCGAATATCAGATACCAGGAATTCTTCAATCTGAGATAAATGAACGAGCTGGGTATACTTTTGCCATGGGTGTCCGTTCTATCCTCCGACACGATCCAGATATTATCATGATTGGTGAAATCCGTGATCTCGATACTGCGAATACCGCTGTTCAGGCAGCACTGACAGGACATCTCGTCCTCTCGACACTTCATACGAAGAGTGCTTTTGAAACACTTGAACGACTTGAGAATATGGGGGTGAGTACTTTTGATGTGGCCGCATCGCTCGATGTCATCATCTCTCAGCGACTTGTCCGTCGAGTCTGTCGCCACTGTGCTGCACGAGAAACTATCGCACCACTCCCTGGAGATGAGAAACTCCTCGCTCACTATGGAGCTACTGAATCTCTCGCGCAGAGAGGTGCTGGTTGCGACGAATGTGGACATACAGGATACAGTGGACGAATGGGTATCTACGAGGTATTCCAGGTGACTGATGAAATCCGAGAAGCAATTCGTACTGGTAAAAATGATACAGAAATCAAAACACTTGCCCTGAAATGAGGATTCCTCTCCATCCTCGATGA
>CAYQWU010000039.1:0-7352 GCA_964421335.1 uncultured Candidatus Peribacteria bacterium | reverse complement strand
AAAAAACACATCGCAAATATCATCACGAGTATTGGAGCAATTTTCGGAATATTAGCTTGCTATCTGGTCATCACACAACCATCGTGGCTCTCAGCAGAGATACTCCTCCTCTGAGCACTCCTCACAGATGCCCTCGATGGACGAGCAGCACGGAGATTTGGTAGCACACATCTGGGCCCGTACCTCGATGATATAGCAGACTTTATCAATTTCTGACTCCATCCTGGTCTCTGGATATGGTCGATCAGTGGAAGTGTCTCCTTGGCAGCACTCTACATCTGTGCGATATTCTACCGATTGGTACGATTTACCGTAAAAAAACAAAACTCAGAAACCTATTTCTCTGGACTTCCTTCGCCTGCAGCAGCACTCGGTGTGATGGGTATCATGATAGTCCATCCAGAACCACTCGTCCTCATACTGACACTTGTGGCAATCACTTTTTTGACGATATCACAGGTTCCCTGCATGCATGTCATGAAACAAAATATTCCACAAAAATACCTGTGAGTCATCCTCCTCGGTTGCCTCGCTCTTCCTGGAATATATGGGGGAGATGTCTGGGCGATAGGACTCGCTCAATCGATAATCACACTCAGCTATATCCTCGCATCTATCATACTGTTGCTCATTCCTCATTATGTTCTTCGCTAATTTGCTCCAGATATTTGTGATTTTCCTTCCAGCTTTTATCGCCAATGCTGTACCAGTTGTCGCAAAAAATATTCCCTACATTCGCCAGTTTTCTCGGCCCATACATGCGAAACTGCTGGGAGCAAATAAGACAGTACGAGGGCTACTCACGGGTATCATAGCTGGTATGCTCACGGGGCTCCTCCTCTATTTGTGCAGAGGATTTCTCATATGATTTTTACCGATGTATAGCGATTATTTCAATCTCTATTCCGGGTGGATTGTGAGCATGGTGATAGGGGGATGGCTCGGTCTCGGAGCGCTCGTCGGTGATATCGTGAAGAGCTTTTGGAAACGAAGGCTTGGCATCAAGCCTGGCACAATGTTTCAGCCATGGGATGGCATAGACTACATGGTCGGTGCAATTATTTTTATGATGCCTTTCTACTTTGCGGGCATCGCTGGAAGCATTTTTCTTCTCATTATAGGACCACTACTCAGCCTAGCAGCAAATACAATCGCCTATCACATCGGATGGAAAGAATGTTGGTACTAATTTTTCTTTTGGCCAAGAATCTCACCCGTCATCACTTCTAGCTCTTCTCTCTGAAGAGTTTTTTCGATGAGACCAAGAGACCACTGAATCACATCTTTCTGAAAGACGAGGAGGACAGCAGAACCACCGAGTTCGAAATATCATTTCTCATCTCCACGGGAGACGCTGTCTCCAGTAAGAGCGTGATTCGTGATAGATCAGACATTGGTCGCACCGACTTCGAGCCAGAGTATTTCACCAAAATTGAGAGTCTGGATACGCATCATGTGGGATTTGTTGTGTATCCAGAATCCAGTATCTAGCACACGATTATCCACAGAATACAGAGGACCGTCTCGAGAAATAGAAGAGAGGACTTCTCCATCATCAAAAAAATGAAATCGATGATAATCAGAAAAACGCAGACGGCAGAAACAGACATCGCCTCAGATGAAATCCTGGATATCTGGTCAGAACAACTTGAGAGGATTGGTGCGGTATCACTTCACGACAAAATCATCTGTCAGACTCATATTCTGGAACAGCTCTACGCAACCATCAACAGGACTCCCGAGATGTTTCTCAGGAAATGCGAGCAATTCAGGCTTTTTCTCACGAATAAAAAATGCATTGAGCGAACGGAATCCACCTTCTGGAACCCTATAAGTATCGAGACTGATTTGATAGATCCGAGAAAGCGGACCAATCAAATATTTCGAATGTGGAGTCTGAAATATCCATCCCATCATAGCCGAAAACCACCGTGTTCGAAAGAGGAGCAAGAGTGGGTAGCCAAGAGGGTGATGGTAGACAAATGAGAGAAATCCAGAGCTATGTTGCATGACCAGATGATACGATGAAAATCTAGGAATCAATCTAATTAGGATAAAGAAAATTGAGTGCTTCTCGAAGAATACTTGTCATGGTAGGAATCGGCTCTTCCTCTAAACCATCCAAACTATCTAAACAATGATCAAGAGTTGTAAAAAGAGTTAATTTCAATGAATCCATGATTTGATTTTTTAATGTTTTAGTGGCAATCGTAGCAGAGAGACGAGATGTCGCATTATCTATGAATAATTGCAAGGCCTGAGATATAGTATAAAAAATACCTATCGCCTCATGACCGATATCTTCCGCTGTATACTGTCAACGAATATTTTCGACTCGATTATAGAGAAATTGTACACGAGCAATATCGCTTTGTTCTTCTGAATTTTCATCTACTCATGAATCATCAGGAGAATAATTGATATTTGTTTTACAGGATCTGATCTCAAAAGCCAAATCTGGGAGATACCTTTTTACCTCTTGTAATTGCGTTTGTGTGAGAATAGTGAGTTGTGGGATAGCAAAGTAATATATCAGAAGTTTTCTCTCGTAGATTCGCTCATAGATGTCCAATTTTTGACTTGAGAGGTCCTGGGCATCCTCTTGAGCATTAAAAGGAAAACAAAAGAGATAAGGTTCAGCTTTCTTCATGCCTTCAGGGAGGAATTGTTTCAGGTACTTCTCAGCAGCAGAGAGCCGAAAAATTCTCCACAAATCTGCCCGTGGAGACTGATCGTCCTCAGAAAAAGAAATTGGTGCATCAGGTTCATCTGAAATATCGAACGGATTATCAAATCCGTGAAGCACACAAAAAATCTGCATCTTTTCTACGACTTTTTCTATATCACGGAGGCAAGTTTTAAGTATGGCTGAAGTTTTTTGTTTATCAGATGGTGTGGCAGAAAAAAACTCAGACAAGTAATCAAATCTCTCACTCATACCACGCGAATATTCTTGATTTCTGGACCAGAGCTCCCTGTCGAGATATTCACGGCGTTTCTTGTCAGGAGCCTGATCCGCTCTCCCTATTTCCTCAAATTGGAAAAAAGACTCATAAATGATAAGATTTCATTTTTCATCCTTTTCTCTTATTGGTTGGAGCTTCAGGGCACCATATACTTGCCATACCATCCGTTTGAGAGATTCAGAAGGCGCATCAGCTATAAAATCTGGTACGAGATCACGGAGAGATTTACGGATACTCCCAACGATATACTCGAGATATTCATTTTCATAATGAGCATCGAGGGAATACTCTCCGGGATTTCAGAGTCATGGATAATCCGGCATAGTTGCGGATTTGTTCTTGTAAGCAGCCAAAATCATCTCAATTGCATGATCCGCAACTTCAAATTCAGTAGGGAAAAATCGTTCTGACTCATTCATAAAACATATTTTATGTTATAAACATATAAGTCAAATAACAAAGAAGACTTTGCGAAGGGCTATTTTTGTCTACAATACCGACATTATGACAGACTACTCTCACCTCATCACAGAAATACCTGATTTCCCTGCTCCTGGTGTGCTATTCCGGGAGATATCCCCACTTCTAGCCGATGTAAACGCGCGGGAGGAAATACTCGAGAAAATAGGAAATTTCATACAAGAGAAAAACATCGAGGTCATTGCTGGTATTGATGCTCGCGGATTTATCATTGGTTCTCTCCTCGCAGAGAAATACCGTCTCCCCTTTGTCATGATGCGCAAAGAAGGGAAACTCCCCAAACACCTCACAATACAAGAGTCATACAGTTATGAGTACAGCGGGGCAACGCTGACCGTGAGAAGTGAATTTCTGAGAGGGAAGAATGTCCTCGTCGTCGACGATGTGCTCGCAACTGGCGGTACCCTCGGAGCAGCCCTCAAGCTAGCACAGAGAAGTGAAGCACGAGAAGTCTCTGGGGCAGTGCTTCTGGAATTAACCTCGCTCTCATGACGAGAAAAACTCAGAGAATTTGAAATTTTTTCAGCTATTCAATATACCTAACCCTATGGAACACAAAAAAATCCTCATCATCTCGGCTATGGCCGAAGAAATGCTCCCGCTCACGAAATATCTCAGCTATGAGAAACTTCTCTCACCTGGGGATATCGTTGAACACGGAAACTTCGTTTTTGCAGTGAGCTGAATCGGGAAAGTATCAGCTGCCATGATGCTCACAAAAGTGCTCGAACAATATCCCATCGACGCTATCATAAATATCGGACTAGCAGGAAGTCTGTCATCACAGTTTGAATTCGGCGATGTGGTCGTCGTCACACACACGGTCGAACATGATGGATTTATCGAGGGAGATACTGAAGCACAGACGAGACTCTATCCACTCTTTGACCTCATCACTGTCGAACATCCAGAATTAAAACAAGGTATCCTCGTCACTGGCGACCAATTCGTCGCATCAGGGACTACGAGAGAATCTCTCCAAGCAAAAGGAGGACAACTCGTCGACATGGAATGAGCAGCATTGGCGAAAGTGGCTCATCACTACCAGAAACCCCTCATCGCCCTCAAGGTCATCTCAGACAATGCTGACGAAGATGCCGGTGAGAATTTCGCGAATAATCTGCATGCAGGAGAACGCGTCGTGAGACATCTGCCATTTATTCTGGAGTTCTTAGTGAACAAGTAAAATTTACATTTAATAATTTTAATTATAATACAAATATGAACTACACTATCCAAGCCGGACTCCATTCAAGCGAAAAAGATCACAAAGTCATGACTGGTGGTACACTCACCGCTGATAAATATATCGAGTCAGACGGACCGATGACAATACAAACCTATGCATTGCCTCTCTTTCGTACACCTACAGAATGAGAATACCATGATTTCCATGCAGGTATGCATACAAATGAGCACCTCCTCGCCTACACTCCAGACACAGGAAGTCTCAGAGCCAGCCTCAAAAACCTCATGCCAGAACTCGATACGAAAATGATTCTCGATGTTTCACCATTCGAGTTTGCAGATGGGAACTATGGATTCCGTATCACTTCACTGATAGAACTCGATACGAATACCCTGACAGAAGCTGCCCGTGTATCTGTCGATACAGCTATCCACTATCTAGAAAAGGTGAAAAATGGAGAAGGTGATCCCGCATGATTCAAAGGCATCCCCTTTGCCACGCCAGAGCAGTGTGGACAGTTTACCTTCCACAGTCCTGAACAGGCACAGAAGAGCCTTCAGGCAGTCAATAAAGACGCTCTCACTATAGAGTCAAATGCTCAGGAAACGAATCATCAAAAAGCCGTCGTTTGTGACCTCAGACTCCTCAAACCAAAAACAGATGAAGCTGATACTCGCATTACTCTCGATCCAAAATTTAGCTACTATCTCTCGCAGGTTATAGAGCGAGAATTACCAGAGAAAATGCCTGGCACAGCGGTCGTCGTCGGAACATTTGGTTGTATGACAGGTACCTATCTCTGTGTCTCCTGTGTCAATCCAGCAACAGACATCACGATAATTCACAAGAATATAGTAGATATACTGCGAGATATGGATATGAATAATTTTTGACCAGAAGAACAAGAACAACTCAGAACTATTCTCGAGAATTACGAGAAATACTGAACGAAGTAATCTACTTCGTCCGCCTCACGACATACTCCACAATATCCGCGAATCGTGGATCATCGAACTGGTGGATGAGAACAAGCATATCCGACTCGAGTTGAGCGAGCATCTCACGAGATTTTTCTATGCCTATAAGTGCGACTATTCACTTGCCGAGATCGACATCTTTCCCAGCTCATTTTCCAAGTGTCTCGCTATCACTCTCATAATCGAGAATATCGTCCTTTATCTGAAATGCGCGACCGAGAAGGAATCCAAATCGGCGGAATGATTCAACTTTCTCAGATGCAGCACCAGCTGCGAGGGCACCTGAGACGAGAGCTGATGCGATAAATCATCCCGTTTTTTCATCATGAATTCGGAGAAGTTCTGGAAGTGTGAGTGTATCATGTCTGAGGAGCGTATCTCGTACCTGCCCTCTCGTCACCCCCATATCACCGATGGCATGAGCGATTTCTCGCACAACAGCAGCATGTCCTGACTGGGCTATGAGTTCAAATCCGAGTGTCTGAAGTGTATCTCCAATCAAGACTGCCATAGTTTCGCCATACTTCTTCCATACGGTAGGTTTACCTCGTCGTAGTTCATCGTTATCCATGCACGGCAGATCATCATGCACGAGTGTGAAACAATGGATACATTCTATGCCCAGAGCGATATCCATGACTTCGCGAGATGCTGGAAGCCCTGAGACCTGTTCGTAGGAGATGAGTGTGAGAATTGGGCGAAGCCTTTTCCCTCCTCCCTCTACAGCATAGGCGATAGCCTCTTCATAGAGTTTTTCTACTTCGGTATTACTCGTGTAGCGAGTCGTGAAGAGAGTATGAAGAACAGAGTGTATCTGATCCTGATAGTGAGGGAGCCAGGAAAGCATAAAAATAGATAATATTATTTCCCAAAATTCCGCTGCACTTTCTCGTAATAAGAAACTGCACGATCAAATTCTGCCTGATCAAAATCGGGCCAAAGAGTTTCTGTAAAATAGTATTCGGAATAAGCAGATTGATACAGGAAGTAGCCCGAATGGCGAATCTTTCAGCCTGTCCGTACGATGAGATCAGGGGGAGGAAATGCTCCAGAATCGAGGTATTGGAGAAATGTTTTTTCATCCAGTGTTGAGGGATCAATTCATTCTGCGAGGCAACGCTTCGTCGCACGCACTATCTCATCCTGCCCACTATATCAGAGTGCGAGAATAAATGTCATAGCAGTACCCGCCTGAGTAGCCTCGATGGCATCCAGGAGGAGAGCTCGGACATCAGCCGGCAAGAGCCAGATATCACCGACAGTCTGGAATCGTATAGATTCTTTCTGACAGAGAGTGATGAGTTTAGGTATTTTCCGACGGACGAGTCCATAGATGGCTGAGAGTTCATCCTCAGATCGCTCAGAAACATTTTCCTTGGACAGAGCCCAGAGACTCACATGAGAAACACCTGCATTGAGACACATCTCGATGACTCGATCAATCGATTCACCACCCTTTTCGTGACCATATGAAGGGATATTGCCGAGCTTCTTTGCCCATCGACGATTCCCATCCATGATAAAACCGATATGTTCCATACAGGAATATAAAAATAATAGTGAGATTGTAGGCAAAGTAGGAGAATTTCCTACTCTTTTTTTGAGAAAATTCTGGCACAAAAAATCCTCCATTTCTGGAGGATTTAAATATGTTATCTCGAAAGTCCTGGCGCCTACCTACTCTTGCACTCAAATGAGCACTACCATCGGCACGACGGGGCTTAACTTCTGTGTTCGGAA
>CAYQWU010000038.1:5267-7356 GCA_964421335.1 uncultured Candidatus Peribacteria bacterium | reverse complement strand
TATGGCACAAAGCATTTTCATACAAAAAACAACGGATATTTTACCGAACATGACACCTGCTCAAGAAGTGGTCAATACTGCATCTTCTGGTGTTTCTGGCACGGAGATACTCCTGCTCATCATCGGTGCGATTGTCGCATTTTTCGTGATTCGATGGACGGTGCGACTCCTCCTCGAGCTCTGGCTCGCACGATATCTGGTATATATTCAAGTCTCTGTTCCTCGATCGGATTCAAAACTGGATAAGGAACATGAGACCAAGAAAGACTTCAAAGAAAAGGCTGGTATCATGAGTCTCGTACATAATTCTATCTGGAAAGTGCCGAGTACATCACTCAAATACACGGTTCTCAATGCAATATTTAATCATATCAAGTTCTCCTACGAGATTATCTATAAGGAGGGGCAAGTGTTTTTCTTTATCGTCACCTATCGTGATCTCTTCCCGACTATCAACCAGACTATCACCTCTATCTACCCTGATGCAGAGGTCGTCATCCGTGATAAGAAAGACTATATATCGTTTGAAGGGCAGCACTCAGTAGTGAGGACGACCAGTTTTGGGAAAGACGAGGATAAATACTTCCCTATCAAGACCTACAAATATTTCGAAGAAGATCCACTCACGACTTTTACCAATGTATTTGGTGGATTGAAACAAACGGATGTAGCGGTATTCCAAGTGACAGCAAAACCACTGTCTCACAGATATAATAAGAAGGCAAAAAAAGTCGCAGGAGAATACAGTAAAGGGAAATACAATCGTGGTGGATCATGGCTCCTCTCATGGGGACTCCTGGGGAAACTCCTCGCTCCTCTGGGATGGATAGTGACCAATTTCGTACAGAACAAAGAAGATGCAAATCCTATGGGTGCATCGGGTGGTGATTCTTATAAGATATTTAACCAAGCAGAACAAGAGGCACAGAAGATGGTCGGTGAAAATGCGGCTCAAAATGCATTTGAAGCGAGTATGATAGTTCTCGTCGGGAGTGACACAGAATCAGGGGCACAGAATGGTATCGATAGTATGCTCGCGTCGACCAGTGTCTACACCAACGAATACTGCAATAACCTCGATAACAATCAGATATTAGAGGGCATGTTCCGCCCCATCGTACGATTCCTTCACAAGATGGCATTCAGGTTCAAGCTCGCAGGATTCGTCACGAAGATGAGTCCCTACAGTGTCGATGAACTCACAACGCTCTACCACTTCCCTGATATAAATTATAACAAATCCCCTATCATCTATTGGCTCGGGTACAAGAAAGTAGCCCCTCCGTCAAATCTCAAGATGCCAACAGAGAAACTCATGATGATAGACTATGTGCGCGAGTGAGACTACATCATCACAGAAGATGGAACTCGTCTCAAGACTGATAAATTCGGCAATATAGCGAGATGACCAAATGACTGATTCCTGACCGCAGACGATACGGAGATACCTCTCCTAACAGATGGCGATAAACGAGGACAACCGATCGACGAAGGGAAGCTCCCAAAATCAGAAGAAACAGAGAGGAAACTTGGTGGATTTTCTGTCTACAAGGACTCTGTCCTCCTCGGATGGAATGAATACAGGAACAAGAAACAACCGGTGTACTTCGACAAAAAAGACCGCGGTCGTCACCACTACATCATCGGTAAATCATGAGGAGGTAAATCCGTCCTCATAGGCTATCTCGCACGGCAGGATCTCTGGAACGGAGAGGGTATCTGTGTCATCGACCCCCACGGTGATTTGATCGAGGATATACTCGCTTTCACTCCAAAAGACCGAGCTCGTGATATGGTGATATTTGATCCTTCTGACTATGAGCGACCGATGGGTCTGAATATGCTCGAGGTCATCTCCACTGATCCTGATCTCCGTGCTATCGAGAAAGACCGTGCCTCACTCGATGCGACTGCTATATTTATCAAAATATTTGGTGATGAGATATTTGGACCTCGTATCCAGCACTATTTCCGAAATGGTGCACTGACGCTCATGGACGATGAAGAAGATGGCGGGACACTCATAGATGTTCCTCGATTATTCGTGGATGAATCATTCCTGAAATACAAAGTAAGTAAGATAAAAAAT
>CAYQWU010000038.1:0-5257 GCA_964421335.1 uncultured Candidatus Peribacteria bacterium | reverse complement strand
GAACACGAATATGCTCAAACTGGTGACCGTGAAAAGCAAGAGATGATCCCCTATTTCTCTGCGAAATTCGGACCATTCATCACGAATACGACTATCCGTAATATCATCGGACAACCAAAGTCAGCATTTAATATCCGTGAGATCATGGACAACCAGCGCTGTCTCATGGTCAATCTCTCAAAGGGTAAAATCGGTGATCTCAATGCTCAACTTCTCGGTCTCGTCTTCGTCTCAAAGGTAAATCTCGCAGCGATGAGCCGTGCTGATATGGCAGAAAAGGATCGAAAAGATTTCTTCTTCTATGTGGATGAGTTCCAGAATTTCGCGACAGATACATTTGGAGAAATCCTCTCAGAAGCTCGTAAATACAAACTCGCGCTCATCATGGCTCACCAGTACATAGCCCAGATATGAGGCTCAGGCGAGAAATACAAGAGTACAGGAAAACCGAGTATCAAGGAAGCAGTCTTCGGAAATGTGGGCACGATTATGTCATTTAAGGTCGGTGCTGAGGATGCTGAATATCTCGAAAAAGAATACGCTCCTACACTCTCACAGCAGGATATCATCGGTATCGCGAACTATACGACCTATTGCAAACTCAATATCGACAATGCCTCTACCCGACCATTTGATATCAAGACTATCTGGGATAACTACTACCGCAACGATCGAGCTGCAGAAATCATAAAAGAATACTCTCGCAAGATGTACGCGCGCAAGAAGCAATATGTCGACATGGAGATCGAAGCACGACTCGGTATCACTGGACAAGAAATACCGGAAAATGCTTCAGAATTACCTGTACCGACAGAGACTGTACCAGCAGCGAATCCTGAAGCATGAACAGATACTCCTCAAGCTAAAACATAGTTATGCAAAAATTTTTCCAATATCTGAGAATCTTTCTCTTCTTTGCAGGTATCGCGGGATGTGTCTGGGTCAGTGCTGATCTACCAGGACTGCAACAAATATACAGATGAGATTATTATTACAGCTACAATGGTGGAAAAACAGACGGAACTGGCGTACGAAATGTATTGATACAGATATTTAAAGCTCTCGCCATCGTCGTGTTCGTCATAGCCGTCATCATAGCATTCATATCGGTCATCCGGCTTCTCGTTTCAAAAAATGACGAAGAAGATTTCTCCACTTGGATACAGACACTGGTGTGGAGCCTCGCAGGATTATTCCTGATATCTATTGCCTACACAGTCATACGACAATTCGAGACCCGAGTTTTCTATACTCAAAATATCAGTACTCAGACAGTGTACAATGTTATCATCAATATAGTCTACCCTATTCTGAATTTCCTCCGTTATGTGGCAGCGACAGTATTTTTCCTGGGTACTATCTGGGCATTTTATCGTATCGTCACATCAGGGTGAAATGAAGAAGGCTTTGAAGATGGGAAAAAGATATTTATCGGTTCTGTGATAGGTTTCGTGATCATGATGATAGCAGAGCCTCTCGTCCGTATAGCCTACGGATGAGGGAACTGTAGTGGTAATCGTATTTTTGGCGTACCGACGAATTGTACCAATCGTGTCCTGGATGCCTCTGGAGTACTCGGAACAGTAGCAAAGATTATAGTCTTCCTCAATGGATTTATCGCACTCGTCGTCATCATCATGGTCATGTACGCTGGATTTCTCGTGCTCACAGGAGCATGAGATGAGGAGAAAAATGATAAAGCAAAAAAGACTATTAGCTACGCCCTCATAGGTGTCGTCATCCTGATATTCAGTTATGTGATATATCGTTTTATGATATTACAGGGGTAAGCTTGAGCTTGCCTGTGAAACCTTTGATGTGGAAATAAGCAACTGAAACAGAACCCAACTCGATTAGGCAATAAACAAGAAAAGTCCAAAAACGAGAAGTTCGAGAAAGTGAATTTTTTGACGACAGGAGCTTACTTATGGGTAAGTGACTGAGGAGAAAAATGAGACTGACGAAGAAATACGAAGTTTTTCGACATTTCTTCTAGAAGCAGTATTTCTTTGGAGTAATAATCGGACAAGGTCTCTCTCTCCCATCTTTCACTATCTTTTCACAGACGCGGGCAGATATCTCATCAGCACCATCAGGACGAGTCTTTATACGATACTGGAAGTATTCTGTGACAGGTTGAGGATTGAGGTCAGCCTTGAGAGAATAAGTGTATTCAACACAGTAGATAGCTTCTGTGGGTTTCTGTTCTGGAGCGAGTGCAATACTCTTTATCTGATAGCCACCATTGAGCTTACTGAGAAATTGTGAGTAAGAGTAGATATCCCGACGAGCATTACAGAGGGTGTTTGAGAGGAGCGAACATGCTGTCTGAAAATCAGCAGTCTGAATAGAAGCGAAGTATTTGTCGAGGAGTTGTCGCCCGCGGAGCTGGAGTGTCTCAGCTGTACGAGGATTATACCGACTCGGATCAAATGATGCAGGAGCGGTGACAGTAGGCTGTGGTGTTGCTGTATTGACCGGTGCGAGTTCCACTGCTTTAGGAGCAGTTTCAGCAGGGGCTGAGTCTTGTTGTTTCCCGCCAGTTCTGACAGTATCTAGAGTATTTTCTTGTGTGGTCTCAGGATTTGAGAGGCGTGCTGTGAATTGTTTTTGTCAGTAGACGAAGTAGATCAGGAAAGCGAAAAAGAGAACAACAAAAATAAGAGCAAAAAGGATAAAAATATAACGAGCATCTGAGGAGGAAGGGCGAGGAGATTTAACCATAAAGAAAAGAGAAATTTATATACAGAGAAGTATATAGATGTATTTCTTTCTTCGAATTTTTTTCTCTTGCCGAGCGCTATTTTTATTCTGATGCATGTATTGCCTCGGCAAAGTGTCGAGCCCTGTCTTCATAATCCTGAAACATATCAAAACTCGAACAACCCGGAGAGAGCAAGATAATATCTCATTCCTGCGTGCTTTCTGAGGTTATCTGGACAGCCTCTTCGATAGTCGTCACAGAAGTAGCAGGAACAAAAGCGTCATGACATGCTTGGAGAAAAATTGATTTAGTTTCACCAAGAGCGACACACTGTGCACAGTGTTCACGGAGTGCATCGACCAATCAGTCAAATGTATCACCCTTATCTTTACCTCCAGCGATGAGGTGGACTTTATTTGGTGCAAATGCACGAAGAGCAGCGTAGAGAGATTGCGCAGTCGTCGATTTACTGTCATCTATCCATATCTTGCCGTCTCTATCAGAAATCTGCTGAAGACGATGAGGTAGGGCTGGGATAGATGGAAGAATAATAGAAAGTGTCTTCGCTCCTACGCCAAGTCTCAGGGCGAGAGATGCGGCGAGAAAAATATTGACGAGATTATGTTCGCCGAGAAGTTGTCGATCTGATATATCTATGAGAGCTTCTGGTGTGAGTGTGAGAAGACCATGGTCGATATCGAGATGATCTGCCATAACCACAGATTCTATAGGAAAATGTGGGAGCTCAGGGAGGATAGCAATAGTAGACTCAGGATAGAGTATGAGATTTTTGGTGTGTCCGAGGAGATTGAGCTTTGCATTATAATATTCAGAGAGATCACTGTGCCAGTCGAGATGATCGGGATGGAGATTGGTGAGAATACTATTCTGAGCATAGAAAGTACGGATATGGTATGCCATAAAGCTCGATACCTCGAGTACTATATGTCCTTCTTTTTCTCATTTTTGATGTATTTCCGAGAGGACATCCGCGAGAGCCGTTCAGAAATTACCACCCAGATAGACAGGTGTCTCTGGGAAACCAGCCTGGAGGAAATGAAATAAGAGCCACGATGTCGTGGATTTACCATCAGTACCTGTGACTGCGTGTATTTGGAATCATTTTGGGATATATTTTGAGAGGAAATCCAGCTCACAAATAACCTTATCCGACTCATAAACACGGTGAGAAGATGGGATACCAGGAGAAGGAATAACAGTAGTGAAATTATCAAAAGACTCAGGAGCATCTGTCTCATCACAGAGAACAAAATCGATTTCCATCTTTGTACAGAATCAAGCGAGAGATTGCCCGACTTTTCATTTACCGAATATAAGTATTTGAGACATATAGAACTATTATAAGAATTTTATTTCTCCTGTCTTCTGAATTTGGTACAAAATGTCAGGTTTTTTTGAAAAATAATGAGCGAGCTGAAGGGCTGATTCTTCTGATGGATCAATAATAACCTTCTCTGGGAAAAGTCTCTGCAGCGGTTTTCTGAGGTAAGAATAGTGAGTACAGCCGAGGATGATTCCTTGACTGTTTGAGTCGATCATTGCAGGCATATCTGAGAAATATTGGTCTACGAGTTTTTGCCATTCATGACTATCGCAATTCCAACCATTGGAATCATAGAGCTCCATGAGTTCCTGAAAATCCTCTGCATTCTGACAGTGATGTACTGGGAGGAGAAACTCTATATCGCGAACGAGGTCACCTGAAAGAGCTATCTCTTGAACTGTAATCTCAGCATCGAGTATTCTCGCTCGCTGTGCATAGGCACGAGATTTTACTGTTTGCTGTGTCGCAAACACTGTCACATTTTTGAATCCTAGTTCGACAACTTTCTCAGCGCCAGGAATAGTGACTCCGAGTATTTTTTTATCTGGAAATACTTCTGTCTGGAGTTTTCGAAGTGTCCATGCAGAGGCAGTATTACACGCGAGAATAACTATCCCAGCACCCGCATCGAATAGTTTCTGTACTCCAGCAATAGTCAGAGCCTGTATCTCCTCTGGCGGTCTCTCGCCAAAAGGACAGTGCTCATAATCAGCATAATAGAGATACGACCACTCGGGGAAACGATATTTCATCGCGGCGAGAAATGTCAGCCCTCCCGATCATGAATCGAAAATACCTATCATATGAGGTGCTTAGAGCGAAAAATTCTCTGGAATCGACGGAACTCGGACCAATTGAGTGCGAGAAAAACAATACCATAGATGACCATGATACCGAGTATGCCTCCAAAAAGTGCGAGACGACCTGTGAAATAATTCTCGAGATGTACACCGGAGAGTGCCCAAGTAAGGAGACCAATTCAGACAATATTTTCCCAAAAAACAGGCCAACGGAAACTCGCAGCAAATTTGCGTGTCTGACGAAAAGAAAGACACCATATAAATACCCAACCTATACCACTCGCAAAAGCTGATCCCACAACACCCCAAAGCCTCAAGAAAACATAAGTCGGTACGAGAGTGAGTCCTCCACCCGCGAGGAGTATAAACATTTTTGTCTTTGGTCGACCACTTGCACCAAGAATCTGG
>CAYQWU010000037.1:0-7395 GCA_964421335.1 uncultured Candidatus Peribacteria bacterium | reverse complement strand
AGTCACCTGCGGGATTGAGATGGAGCTTCGCAGCGGCAATATCGTGACCCTTGAGCAGTTCTTCTTTCTTGAGAAATTCTGTCACTTCCTCTCTGAGGATATCGTGTGGAGTGCCACACCATGAGGCGACGACAGCGATGAGATTATTTCCATCGAGCGTGATCTGAGTTTTACCATCGTTTGGATGAAGTGCCCAGAGGTATTCATTGAGTCGTCTTGCGAGTTCATATTCGAGAGGCATGTAGGTCGGTGTTTCCCGCGTCGCGTAGCCGACCATGATACCCTGATCACCAGCACCACCCGTATCGACGCCTTGTGCGATTTCTGGAGATTGTTTCACGATATTTGCCATGACTCCGACACCTTCGCCACAGATTCTCTTCACGATAGGTTGGGGATCGACATATGCAGTCGTGGTGAGCTCGCCTGTTATCGTGACGACACCATGTCCGCCCATTACTTCGATAGCGACACGGGAGAGGGGATCGGTCGCAAGACATGCATCGAGAAATGCATCAGAGATCTGATCACACATTTTGTCTGGGTGTCCTGGAGACACAGATTCAGCGGTTTTGAACATAGTTACTACGAATTAAAAATTAAAAAAGAAAAATTAAGAATGGTGGATTTTGACAATGATATTTAAATTGTTAGCATATGTAAAAAGTAATTAAAAATTATGTTCTTCATCCATCAGGTGTCTGATTTTGCTTGAGATCCTACCGAGATGCCAATAGGTGATACTATTAATCTTTTGCGAGCTCAAGTTCTTGCTCCTGCTGTTCGTGAAGCTCAATCTTGATTCCGAGGTAGAGTATCAGACGCTGTCCCAAATCTAGAAGGAGCAAGTGAAGATCAGCTAGGAGAGCTAATGCTTTTGTCTACACCAAGTAGCCCAACTTATCATCACCTCAGACAGCTTTTACAGACTGCATAAAAAAACGACAAGTTTCCTTATCGTTGTTTGTAAATATTTGGGTAGTACCAATTATCTATCGAAAGTGGAGCACTATCACACAAAGTGTGAACTTGCTGCAGGGTCGCGGAGTTTCGTCTCTCGCCTGCTCTTGATAAGGTAGGTGCATTGTAGGGGAGTCTCCGAATATGTCAAAATGGGATTATTTTTTTGACAGACCACGGCGTATTTCGCTCGCGATTGCCCGAAGAGTTCCGGGGAGTCGATCGAGCGTTGTTGATTCGTGCCCATCTGGTATTATAACTCCTTCGACTACTTCATCTTCTCCACTTTCCTCATTTTTTTTACCCTCAACGAGATAGAGAACTCTGCCTGAAAACTTTTTCAACTTGATTTCAGCGAGTGTTCTCCGTCCTAAAGTCGTGACATAAATATCAGTATTTTTATCGAGCAAATGTTCTGGACGGATAAATAATCCATCACCGAGCTTATTAATCTGTGCTCAGATTACTCGCTCTTCTGTTGTGAGGTCAGTACTGATGGAAACAATATATTTTTCTGATTCAAGTATAGCTCTGTTAACCTCCCATACATTTTTAGTCGGTTTCGCCATGATGAGTCCTTGTCGTATCAAAGAAAGAACAGCTTTTTCTGTTATTCGCAGAGACTGGGCTGCCTCTTCGAGACTGTATGACTCAGGAGATGTTGCAGGTTTATATATTTTTAGTGTCATAAGCTCGAGGACAATATTATATTTTATAATAATATAAATATTAATTATGTCAAAATATAAAAAAAGATAAGCACTTGCCCGCCATTAGGTGGGATAAACAAGTTGCTTACCAATCAATTCTGACACTCAGTGAATTATTTCTCTGTGTTTCCTGCCTTCAAGGGGCTCAGATCACCGAAAGTGGAACCGAGAGACGCTAGGAGCGCTGCAGATTTTTGCTCTCTCACAGTCTCAGTAGTTTCGACTTTTGTCTCCGGCTTCCTGAAGATTGGTTCGTTGTGTAACTGTCCATCAGCCTCTTCATTACATCTTATTGACATAGTAGAATGGGGTTAAAAAATAAAGTCTGCAGATAATAGTCCGATTTTCTTATTGTCAATAGGCTCTTTTATGGTGATTTATCAGAGGTGTTCAACTTGATTTGACAGAATGTTTTTTATTTTCATTATATTCTCTATGCCAGAAAAAATATCACCGAAGTGAATACTCGAACAAGGCCAGGCGCTCATGGATGAAATATATGATTTTCATGAAGCAAAACATCCAGGGAATTTCTATCGTAATCATCTTGATTTTATTGTTTCTAGCATTGCGGGGCGAGTTAATAGGTATGTTTTGATTCCATATATGGGAGTACAGTCATTTCATGACGGTATCTCTCACCAAAAAGGTACCATACTGACTATTGGATCTCTCGAGGCACTGTGCTTTGTTCTTTTTGTGACATACTTTGGTCCTACCAAAAAATCCGACCTACTTGGCCTCATTTCGCCTACACATTTTCGTACAGAAGGTACCAAGGTCGCTACTGGTTATGCAAAGGGGAATATCTTATGGTATCCATATCTTTATAAAATGCTGAAAAATTTCCCCGAAAAATGCCCTCAGTCATATTGCTTCATTATGAAAGTATCTTTCGTCGTACACGATTTATTGAAGCCCATATCCTAACTGCTTATTCTTACGGATTTTTTAGAATCACGATATTTTTTGTACTCAGCTTGCGAGAGCATTTGCAGAGCTTTACAAACCATAAAAAAAACTTTTGACAATTGCCATCTTCTTTTTATACTTCCGACGTTTTCCTTCTGTTTACAGGAGTGAATCATTTCCTAGTTTGGCCCTTATACTTCACCTTCAGAGGTGTCCGTAAGAGCCTAAGATTTCTTTTTATATGTCTGGACTTGTCGCACAAAAAATCTCAATGACGCAAATAGCTCGCGGTGACGCTCTCGTCGCTGTCACACTTCTGCGTGTTCCTCAGCTCTCTATTCGTCAGATAAAGACGACAGAGAAGGATGGCTACTCAGCTCTCGTACTCGATGCGAAGAACGCAAAAGGTAAAACAGTAAAACGCAAAGAAGTCCCCTATGATACAGCTGCTGCTATGAATGTCGGTGACGCTCTCGATGTAAACACACTCGAAGGTGTCGCTTCAGTCAAGCTCACTTCAGTCTCAAAAGGTAAAGGGTTCACTGGTGCTATGAAACGATGGAACTTCAAAGGAGGTCCTGGAGGTCATGGTTCTAAATTCCACCGAGCTCTCGGTTCTATCGGATGCCGCAAGCCTCGTCGTACTAAACCAGGTAAAAAGATGCACGGTCGTCACGGTAATAAAACTGTCACACTCGCATCAGTCGCAGTCGAACTCATCGATCCAACCAACAACATCGTCGCAGTCCGTGGTCCAGTACCAGGAGCGATGAATACTTTTGTTTATCTCGTATTTTAGGCATTAAATTGAATATGACTTCTCTCTCTATCCCAACTCCAGATACACTCGACGCATCCCTCTTTGGTGTTGTCCCACATCTCGATGTTCTCAGTCGTCTCATGCTCCTCCAGAGCCATAATGGTCGATTTGCTATTGCACATACAAAGTCTCGAAGTGAACGACGCGGTTCAACTCGCAAGCTCACAAAACAAAAAGGTGCTGGTGCTTCTCGAAAAGGAAGCAATCGTTCGCCAACTCGCAAAGGTGGTGGAGTCGCTTTCGGTCCGAAGAGCAATGCTAATTATCATGTCGACATGAACGCTCAAGAGCGTCGTCTCGGTCTCGCATCAGCTCTCACGCTCAAGGCGCAAGAAGGGAAGATCCGAACTATCGATAAAATCGATCCAAAGACATCAGTAATGGCAAAGACTTTTGCTGACATCACAAAAGATGGAACAGCACTCGTCTTCGTCTCTGCACTCGAATCAAAATCAATTCTCGGTCTCACGAATCTCCATGGTACACATGTTGATGTCGTCACACATGCGAGCCCAGCAGAGATTCTCAAATACGATTTCTGTGTCTTTACCAAGGATGCACTTGCTACACTTTCTTCTCATTTCATCGCATAAACTATGAACATCTATTCTGTTATCCTCTGACCAGTAGAATCACACAAATCTCGTATGCTCGAGACTGGTAATGTCTACACTTTCCTCGTCGCAAATGACGCAACAAAGACTGACATCAAACGCGCATTTCACGAACTCTATGACCGCGAGGTTTCATCAGTTCAGATCGCAAAAAATCATCTCAAAACTCGTAATGGTAAAAAAGGAACTGTTCGACGCCGTGCTACTATCAAAAAAGCCTATGTCGCACTCGATAAACCTATTACTCAGCTCGCTAAACTTCATCTCTCAAAAGATTAATATATGGCTCTCAAAATATACACACCTACAACTCCTGGCCGACGAGGCATGACCGGCAATGCATTTGCTGAGATCACAACAAACGAACCACTCAAGAAACTCACTACTTCTCGTAAGAGTAGCGGTGGACGAAATTCGTATGGTCGCACGACTTCTCGATTCCGCGGTGGTGGTCACAAACGACGCCTCCGTATGGTTGATTTCCGATTCATGAAAATGGATGTGCCATCAGTTGTCGAGACTATCGAGTACGATCCAAATCGTTCAGGATTTATCGCTCTCGTGAAGGATGCAGATGGAGAACATCGTTATGTCCTCGCTCACTCGACTATGAAGGTCGGTGATACTATCATCACTTCTCCTGACGGGAAACCTGTTGTCGGAAATAGAATCAAGGTAGGAAATATCCCAACTGGTCTTTTCGTTCACAATGTCGAGCTCATCATCGGAAAAGGTGCTCAGGCAGTTCGTTCTGCTGGAGCGAGTGCTCAGGTTGTCTCTCAAGAAGGTGAATACACTCAAATCAAACTCAATTCAGGCGAAGTCCGTTTCGTACACAAAGAATGTTTCGCGACTATCGGTGTTGTCAGCAATACAGACCACAATCAAATTGTTATCGGGAAAGCAGGTCGTAGTCGATGGATGGGGCGTCGTCCTCATAACTCTGGTTCTTCGATGAATCCAGTAGACCATCCACACGGAGGTGGTGAAGGTCATACTTCTATCGGTCGTCAGCCATCTACTCCATGGGGCAAGCCAGCACTTGGTGTCAAAACTCGCAAAAACAAACGAACAGACAAATGGGTCGCTACAAACAAACGAGGTTCACGAGTCACTTCTAATTCTTCAGTTTCATAATTATGTCACGCAGTCTCAAAAAATGATTATTTATCCCAGAACACCTCTCAAAAAAAGTAGCTGTTCTCAATAATACTGGTAAAAAAAGTGTTATAAAGACATGGGCTCGCGCTTCTGTGATTCATCCTGATTTTGTTGGTCATACATTTGGTGTTCATAATGGTAAACAGCACACACCAGTGTTTGTCACAGAAGATATGGTCGGTCACCGTCTCGGCGAATTTTCTCCAACTCGTAAATTTATCAAGCACGCTGGTAAGGCATAATACACTCCACTATGAAAGCTACTCTCAAAAACGCCCGCATCTCACCAAAGAAACTCCGTGTTGTCGCTAACCTCGTACGAGGAAAGTCAGTCAACGACGCTCTTGCTATGCTGAGACTTTTCTCAAAAAAAGGAGGAGATATCCTCTACAAAGTCCTCTTCAGTGCAGCTTCAAATGCTGTTCACAATGATGGAGCTCTCAAAGACGATCTCAAGATTCACCTTCTCTCTATCGCTCAAGGACCGACATACAAACGCGCACGACCAGTTGGTCGAGGTCGTAGTCATCGTATCCTCAAGCATACGAGTCATGTATTTCTCGAGCTATCTCAAAAATAATTCTCCAACTTAAAACTTAAAACTTCCCACTATGTGACACAAAGTCAGCCCCATCTCATGGCGTATCGGTACCACCCGCTCTTGGGCATCTACAGGATACTATGATAAAGCAGAATACACTCTCGCTATCCAGCAGGATGTCATCATCCGTGATTTGATCCGCAAATTTTTCAAGGGTCTCCCAGTGGGGCATGTGAATATCACTCATAGTGATGCAGGACTTCGTACTATAATCTACACTTCTCGTACAGCGCTCATCCTCGGGAAGAATGGTGAAAATCTCACAAAACTTCAGAAGAAACTCACAGCACTCTACGGCAAAAAAGTACAGATTGATGTCAAAGAAATCAAAAATCCAGATGTTCATGCGACTCTCGTCGGTGATAGCATCGGTCGTCAGATCGAGCGTCGTCTCCCATACCGTCGTGTTATCAAGCAAGCAATCGTGAAGGCTATGGAAAAAGGCGCAAAAGGTATCAAGATCCGTATCTCTGGTCGTATCGGTGGTGCAGAAATCGCTCGACATGAACTCTACAAAGAAGGAAATGTCCCAAGTCAAAAAATCAAGGCTTCTATCGATTATGCTGTAGAGCACGCTCTCACACAATACGGTATCCTCGGAATCAAGATCTGGATTTATAAATGAGATGTCGAAAACAATTAAATAAACATTCAACGAATTAAACTTTTTTACTATGCAACAACCTAAACGAACAAAATACAGAAAACTCATGCGAGGTACCATGAAGGGTAATGCTACTGTCGGCTTCATGCTCGCTCATGGATCATATGGCCTCAAGGCTATGTCATCTGGTTTTCTCTCTGCTCGTGAAATCGAAGCAGCCCGAAAGACTATCTCTCGTCGTCTCCAGAGATGAGGAAAAGTATGGTGCCGTATCTTCCCACACAAACCATTTACCAAGAAAGCTCTCGAAGTCCCAATGGGTTGAGGAAAAGGAAGCGTAGAATACTACCACTCACCTGTCCCAGCTGGTACGATGATATTTGAGATAGATGGTGTCCCTGAGAAGCTCGCTCGTGAAGCATTTATCCTCGCTGGTGCGAAGCTCTCAGTCAAAACATCTATCATCGATAGTACTTCACTTCTCTCACTCGCTGCCTAATCTCTCTCACTATGCCAACCAAAAAAACTACAAAACCAGTCGCTGTCAAAAAAGAAGCAGCTCCCAAAAAAACTGGAGATATGAAAACACTTCGTGGTGAACTCTTCTCTCTCAAGATGAAGCACGCTCTCCGAGAACTCAAGGAAGTACACAAGCTGAGACAAGCACGCCGTGCTGTGGCTCGTCATCTCACTAAACTAAATACTAAATAATATGGTCAGAATCAAAACAGGAGTTATCACCTCCACGAAAATGCAGGGAACTGTCACTATCAAAGTGACAGAATACCGCAAGCATCCAAAATACGGCAAGGATATCCCTGTCTCAAAGAAATTTCACGCTCATACAGACACTCCACTCGAAGAAGGTATGACTGTGACAATCGAAGAGACAACTCCTCGCTCAAAAACTGTTTGTTGGAAAGTCATCTAATCAATTTGAATTAAACGCATTAAACTTTTACTATGATACAAAAAGAAACAAGACTCGTCGTCGCTGATAACACAGGTGCTAA
>CAYQWU010000036.1:0-7733 GCA_964421335.1 uncultured Candidatus Peribacteria bacterium | reverse complement strand
ATGAGGTGAGTATACTTATTATTTTACAAAAAAATACTCCCCGGAGGGAGTATTTTTTTGAAGTGAAATATTATTTCTTCTTCGCTGTTTTCTTTGCAGGAGCTTTTTTTGCTTTTGTTTCTTTTGGAGCTTTTTCAGCCTTTTCTGCTTTTGGAGCAGATTTTTTGCCTGTTTTCTCAGCTTTGACAGCAGCAGATTTTTCAGATTTTGCAGTTTTCTTCGCAGCTTTGACGCCTTCGAATTCTTCTACGACTTTCTTAAATGCTTCTGGATTGGTCTTCTGGAGGTAGTTCTTGAGACGACGACGCTTCTGGACGAGACCGAGAAGTCCACGACGAGAATGGTTATCCTTCTTGTGTTCGCTGAGATGCTCTGTGAGAGACTCGATACGGACAGTGAGGAGTGCTATCTGCACTTCTGGAGAACCAGTGTCACCCTTTGCTCGAGCGTACTTGCTGATTATCTCCTTTTTTTGTTCATGCTTCATAGTATAAAAATGAGAAAGTAAAATCCGAGTGAAGCCTCAGACGGGGGAATTGTAGCAGTATTTATCTTTTTGCAAATTGTTTCCTTCTGAAATGCGTCTTAATGGTTTTGACACCAGTCACCAGATGCGTGGTTTTCTCCATCTCCGCGAGGTCTTCTCGTGCGTCAGTAATGGTCTGAAGCAAGTCCATCTCTCGGATGAAGTCACCATAAGGACGGCGAGATGATGGGCGGACGAGGACTGTGATAAATGCCGACCAACAAATCGCAAGCATGATAATCGCGAGAGCTTGAGCTCCTATGACGGTCATGATATTCATGATAGAGTGGAGACATGCTGCGACGATGAGCCCGACAAGAGTCCAGAATATGAGAACCACGAGCTCGGCGTACCGCATGATCCAGGTCGTGATATTTTTCTTCGCGCCAGCATCTATCCACCGTAGTTGTGAGAAATACCCGAATCAGAAAAGCATGGCGAGGAGCCCTGTGAAGAGTCCATGGCCTATGCTCCTGAGGAAAATACTCTGCAGATGAAAAAATGGTGTCGTGTCATAATAGGCAACTGTCTCACAGAGGGCAAAACCGATGCCCACAGATATACCCGTGAGGATAATCTCGCGAATAGAACTCGGTTGAAATACTCGAAAAGCGATATAAAACATGAGAAATTTCACCACCTCCTCTGAGATACTGTGCCCGATGAGATAGCTAAAACCAGTGATACCGTTGATACTAGAATTCTCGATAAAAGAACGGACAAACATCGTCATCCTATCGCCAACATCATGTCCAGAGATGGTAAAAGAAAGCATCCATGCGTCTATAGTCGTCGACGCGCCTGTCATGCTCATGATAGAGCCGACGATGAGAGCTGCGAGACATCCGAGGAGAATTGCCAATATGTATTGTATCAGTGTCATCCCTCATAGTATGCCCTATTCTGTGCGGGAAAGCAAGGAAAAATAGCGTAATAGAAAAGCCCTGCGGTGAAGCAGGGCTTTGAGGTTTCTCGTCTGATGACATCCACGCGAGTGGAGCTATCTGACGAGGTCAATTATTTTGATACACACAGAAAACCTCCTCCGTATGAAAATTGGTTCACAGGTGGCGATAGTAACACCGCCACCTGATGAAATAGATGACAAGTATGACAAATAGGCAAGCTGTTGCCAGTGTCAGTCCTTCCTCAATGTCTGGCACCGGAGATCGCACCACATGGGTTATCAGAATAATAACTATGCAAGCTATATCCAATAACATAAGGGTCACAAGCATAATTCCTGAGTCGTTGAATTTGGTTAGGCCTGTAAGTTCTCGAATTTTGTTCTCCAATGAAACATGGGAGAGAATGAATTCCAGGAAAAATCCCAAACCATAGACGGCGAGGATGACTACGGCTGTGTTCCCTGAATCAGTATAAAACGATAATCCTACTACGAGGATGGCGAGGATTGTGACGAGCCCGTAGGCTATGGCAAAATTAACTTTTTGTTTTTTCATAACAGTGATTGTTTCCCGGTGATGTTAAAGGTCAATTGACACAATAATTTTCGAATTCGATCCACCTGAGGTGGACGAGCCGAATCTTCATTGCGTTCAATAATATAAAATATAATTATTACTTGTCAAATAACTTTTGCTTTTATAATATTTTTTACTATCATACGCGGGATGTCATCGTCTCAGAAACATACTAAAAAGCTCACTCTCCTCGAGATACAGGTCGACCGTCTGAATGAGAAGGGTGTTTTTATCGCGTCTCAAATACTCAATATCCTCCACGATTCTCTCGAATACAAGCATTTCAAGAAGACTATCCGTCCTGTCTTCCATTTCGAGATAGCAGCTGTCGGTGGAAAAATCCGATTCTTCCTCCTCTGTGACAGAGAATATGTCTCTTTTATAGCCAATCAATTCTACGCTCAATACCCCTCGATAGATATCATAGAACGAACTGATTATATCCCCGAGAAACTCTGGTATTCGCAGATGGAGCTCCATCATTTCAATTATGACCCGATAAAGATTTATACAGAATTTAGCGAAAAAACAGAAACTGATGTCGTCGATCCATTCTCCGCTCTCACGAGTGCTCTCGTCCTCAATCCGAAGAGAATGGAGATCATTCAGGTGAGTTTTTCACCACTCCATAACAAAGAATGGAGAAATGAGAGTCAGGTAAAACTGATGTCGTCACACATACTCCCGAGATTCATAAAAAAATGGTTCGTTGGAGAACAGCATCCTCTCATGCGGTTAGTGAAAAAACCACTCAATCTCCTCCTCTCTCTCGGTGGACATTCACATGAAGAACAGGATGGCGAAAAAAAGCCAGAGAAAAAACCTGCAGGTGCCACCCGGAAGACACAGGACTTCGGATTTGCTGTATCTCTCGCCGTCGCCTGTACTGGACCAGACGCACTCACTGCGCGCACGAGGATCAAGGAAATCTCGAGATCTATCAATATATTTGCCGCTCCAAAAGAAAACCAATTTCACTCTCATCATATACACCACGACACACACGGCCATGTGAAACACCGAGCACTCAAACGCACAAATATCCTCGCAGCAAGTGAACTCGCAGGACTCGTTCATCTCCCGACTATTTATGTCAAAACACCCAATATCAACTGGATGATGAGCAAGAAATTTGAGCCCCCTCACAATCTCCCACTCGTCGCAAATGAACCTGATACTGTGACACCCATTGGTCGGACAAATTTCCGCAATCTCGCTCATGAATTTGGTTCTCGCCCAGATGATCGCCGGCGACATTTTTATGTCATTGGTAAGACTGGTATGGGTAAATCCACGCTCCTCGAGAACATGATTTTTGACGATATCGCGAAGTGACGCGGTGTCGGAGTCATCGATCCGCACGGTGATCTCGCGGACAAGATCCTCGATTTCATACCGAAAGAGAGAACCAACGATGTCATCCTCTTCAGTCCGAGCGATGTGAAATTCCCTGTAGCATTTAATCTGTTTGAAAATGTCAGTCGTGAGCTCGCACCGGTCGTCGCTGGTGGATTTGTAAATATATTTAAGCGCATGTTTGAGGATAGCTGGGGTCCTCGTCTCGAGTATATACTGAGAAATACCGTCCTCACGCTCCTCGAAGTACCTGGTACGACGATGCTGGATATTACGAAGATCCTGACGAATAAAGAATACCGTGAAAAAATCAGTGACAAAGTAAAAGATCCAGTCCTCAAAAAATTCTGGACAGAAGAATTCAATGCCTGGACACCCAAGCAAATGCAGGAAGCGGTCGCGCCGATATTGAATAAAGTGGGCCAGTTTCTCTCGAGCTATATGGTGAGAAATATGGTCGCTCAGCCGAAGAACTCGTTTGGCCTCCGATGGGCTATGGATAAACAAAAAATCGTCATCATGAACCTCTCAAAAGGGCTCATCGGTGAAGATGCGAGTAATATGCTCGGAGCCATGCTCGTCACGAAGTTTCAGATTGATGCCATGAGTCGCGCTGATATAGCAGAGAAAGAGCGAAAGGATTTCTATCTCTATGTCGATGAATTCCAGAACTTCGCTACCTCGAGCTTCGCGACTATCCTCTCAGAAGCGAGGAAGTACAAGCTCAATCTCACGATGGCAAATCAATACATCGAACAGATGAGTGAAGAAGTCCGTGGAGCCGTCTTCGGAAATGTCGGTACTCTCGTCACATTTCAGGTCGGGCATGAAGATGCGAAAGTCCTAGCTCCCGCTCTCGGCAACGAAGAACTCATCCTCCCTGATGATCTCATGAATCTCGCAAAATATCAGATTTATACGAAATTTCTCATAGATTGAATGCCCTCGCAGGTCTTCTCCGCGCTTACGAATCCTCCTGTCGATGTGAGCGACCGTGAGAAATATCAGGACAAGCAAAGGATCATCGAAAACTCTCGTCAGCGTTATGCAAAGGATCAAGTGAAGGTAGAGAAGACGATGCTTTAGTTGTTAGTTTTTAGTTGAGAGATTTTCTGAAATTGTGAAATTCGGCACCATAATTACTAAAGACTACGCCAATATATTCATCGCTGCCGTGATATCCTCTTTGCTGATGAGGATAGAGAGCTCCGTCTGAGTCGTGTAGAGTTCGATGATATTGACTCAGAAATAGTTGAGTTGTTTGACAACATAATAGAGGAAACCTTTTTCTTCGAGATATTCTGCGGGGATATGAATCACGAGGGATACGAAATCATGCTTCATAACTTTGGGAGGAAATCGTTCACAGATTTCTGCTATGACACTCGCATAAAACGGCGTAAAGAGAACCGTTACTTCCCTACTTCCCTCAAGCTGTGAGAAGAGCTGACTTCCAGTGGTCTCTGTCGCGACGAGTTTCGTAGAGATATCATTGAGGGCTGGAGTCAGTCATGGTTCTTTCGTGAAATTCACATACGAAATTCCTGTTCTGATACGCATATCCTCTGGACGAATGCGTGCACGCAGGGTCGTCTTCTGGATATCCTGAGCTATGCGAGAGAGCGTCATTGTCACACTCCCCACAGTCGTCTTCTTGCCTGACATCTTTTGTATAGTAGCGAGGAGATAGGACGACAGAGAGGTGAGGTTCACATAGCCATGATAGAGGCCATCTTCGAGAAAATCATTATCACGAATAATTTTTTCAAGAGTTTGTTTGATGCTTCGTTTAGTCATGGAAGATAATTAAAGTTATTAGTTTTTAGTAATTAGTTTTTAGTTGTTCGTGAGAGATTTTTTAAAATTTGTAAGCATCTTTCATAAATGCTCAAGTTCAGTAAAAATCTCTTCTTCTTTCTGGTTTTCTAGAAATCATAAGTCCTGTGCGAGAGTCAGAAATGTAGTTGTTTCATTGAGGGACCCCAGAGCAATAGTTATAAAGTGTGAAAAGTCTTTGGTGGTTCATCGTCCAGCTCATTCTGATATATTTGCTGGGATAGAGGCTGCTGCTCGTCGTATCTGACTTGTGAGTCCATATATCTCCTCTTTGGGGAAATGACGAGAAATAATATAAATCATTTTTGTTATGACCATAGCTTTTTGCCATATCTGCAATGATTTGAAATCTTGTGCCATAACAAAAACTAATAGCTAATAACCAACAACTAAATACTAACGAAATGTTATATTTTGTAAACAAATTTGATAGAGTTGTTCTAAAATAATTTTTCTGGATAAATTATCTTTGACACATAAATAAATGATTTTATAGTGCACCAGACTTTTCTAGAGAAGTCACAAATGGTTTGTTCTTTTTCATGGTTCTATTTGGTTGTTAGATTCTTTCTGGGTACGAGATCAATATATTGGTCTGGTACTCAGAAAGAGCATCTAGCTTGTAAGAGTTCTCAAGGATTCAGTTCCTTGTTCTTGCAAATCGAAAATGTTTTTTGCTGAGTATTGTGGTATTTTTCCCACTTCACTACAAACAAAAGATAAGCATAGCCAAAATCAAACGCCATGAAAATGCACATACTGGGCTTCTTCGCCCTCTTCGCTGGTATCCTCGTCGCCACCGCGACGATCAACAACAATGCTGAGACGAACACCGCCATCGACGACCCCGCCTTCTACGGCCTGGTCTTGAACGAAAGTGACGCCTCCGGCAACGACATCGGCGCAGCCAACGACATCGGCAGCACGAACACCGCAGAAGAAGGCTACAAGGCCTCGAACACCACCGACAGCTACTCGAAGACGGCTACGGTGACGCAAGGAACGACGCCGCAAGCGACGCAAACCTGGGCGAATGCGACGGATACTGGTGGCGGTCAATCGGCCGCTCACCAACCCAACGCGCTCTTCGGCGACACCGGTCAGGTCCACGAAAACGGAGTCTGACTCCGTCGCAGGCTGTCATAGCCTATAAGTTCTTTCACGAACAATGACACCGAGACCCTGGAAAGCTAACGCTGACCAGGGTCTCAAACCATAAGAATCACAAATTGTTATAATTCATAAACAAAAATGATAGAAACATTTAATAATTATATAAAATGAGATTTAAATTTGTCAAATATTGAAAACTGCTTATAGTCCGCTCGTCTCAACCTGAAAAAGCCTCCGCAAGGATGGACTAATCAGCACGAGATGAGGTGATGTTCTTGTCTATATTCTGCTGATCCTGCGAAACACGAAAGTGTGTAGCATGGTTTCTATTTTTCTCTTATTTCTCGCTTTTATTAGTCTCGTGTGTGTTGTGTATTTTTGAGTATGTGTCTGTCCGCAGGAACCTGTGAATATCTGTTCATAGATTCTTGCGGATGGGCTGTTCCGCCCGCAAGGCGAACCGGAGGCGCAATCCTTCGATCATCTAATACACAACAACCGCACACCATGGCCAAGAAAGGCAAAGGAACAAGAAGGAAACATACCGGAATCAATCCGGTCGGAAAGAAACCATCTATGAAGGACATCGATAAGCCGTCTCGACGGCCCCGAGGTACTATCGCAGCTTCGAATATCGACTTCTGATCATCCTCACCGTGTGTTTCTTGCTTCGCACCCCTTTGGGCGCGAGGCAAGAACACCTCCTTGCTTCATTTCTCTCTATTTTCAAAAACTCCCATTTCTGGGAGTTTTTTAATAGCCTTTCAAGTAATACTTAAATATCCAGATTCGCGACACTTTTCGCTCGAGACTGGATAAATCGACGGCGAGGTGGGACTTCTGAACCCATGAGGATACGGAAGACTTCATCAGCTGCTTCTGCGTCATCGATCGTGACAAGTGCCATCACGCGTCGCTCAGGATCCATGGTCGTTTCCCAGAGTTGCTCTGGATTCATCTCACCGAGACCCTTGTAGCGTTGGATTCCTTCTGTTTTGACTTCGTTTTTTGCTATTATTTCCAGTTTCTCTTCTTCAGAATACGCGTACCAGACTTCTTTGCCTCGTGCGAGCTTGTAGAGTGGGGGCTGAGCGATGTAGAGGTAGCCGACATCGATGAGCGGACGCATAAATCGGTAAAAGAATGTGAGGAGGAGCGTGCGGATATGCGCACCATCGACATCGGCATCCGTCATGATGACGATACGATGATAACGAGCTTTTGCGAGATCAAATGTGTCACTGATTCCACATCCAATAGCCGTGATGAGGTTTTTGATTTGTTCGTTCAGGAATATCTTATCTATTCGTGCCTGTTCGGTGTTGAGTATTTTACCTCGGAGTGGGAGGATAGCCTGGATATCACGATTTCGACCCTGCTTCGCAGAGCCACCCGCTGAGTCTCCCTCGACGATGTAG